>JBGTBK010000146.1:0-30755 GCA_041749355.1 Sandaracinobacter sp.
AATCTGCACGGCCGGCGACCCTTCCGCTGCGCCTCTGATCATTCGGTCGCCCCGCTCGGCCTCGGCTTCCACGGCTTCCAGCAGGGCCGCCAGAGTGGCTGCGCCTGCCTTCGAAAGCCGCATCGGACGCGGAGTCGAGGCTGCCGGCCGGTTTGCTGCCGCCGACACATTGTACGATCTGAGATGCGCGCGACCGTCAAGAAAATGCCGCTCGGCAGCTCGCCCCAGCGGAGGCATGTCGGCCCGAATCCACCACAGGGTCGGGTCCGTCCGCAGCGCAGTCGCGGCCTCGGCAAGCCTGGGCGACGGAGTCTCCTGGGCAAGCGCGGCAACTGCTGCGGCAAGGGTCTCCACCAACGCTTGCTGGAAAGCCGGGGTTCGCCGGGCAAGGCCTGTCGGATAGAAGATGGGGTCGTTCGGTGTGAAGGCCCGGTCAGCCACCTGCTGGGTCAACAGCCGGGCTGCCATGCCAACGGTTGCCGAACCGCCGGGTGGAAGGTCCACCCGCTCCGGGCGCGTCGACAGGTCGACCTGCACACCGGCCCGGATGGTGCCGACCACCCCGTACCAGATCAGCAGAAGGCCCATCAGGGCAAGAAACAGTCGCAGCGGCGGCGGAATGCGCGCGAGCAGACCAGCCTGCCTTGCCGCTTGCGGTTGAGGGTTTGCCACTTGCGGTTGAGGGTCGGAGCCGCTCACGCCTGGTGCGGCTCGCCAGAACGGTCTCAGCGCCACCGGGTCGGCTCAGGCAAGGCAGTCGGAGACGGCACGCGAACAGCTCATCGCGGGCCTCAGCGCGGTGCAGGCACCCTGACGGTCTTGCTTCGGGCACCCTCCCCCGGGAAATCCGTGAACAGCGCCGTAACAAGGCTCGGCATGGTCGACGGCAGGTCGTTCACCCGGGTCGTGGTTTCGGCCCGCCCTTCGAACAGCGAAACCTTGTCGGCGCTGCGAAGAATGTCGACCTCGACGAAAGCCGGATAAATGGTGAAGCTGTAGACCTCGGGCTGGGACCAGCCGCCGCCCCAGCCGGGCCCCCAGAAGGGATCGCCCCAGAAGGCCGGATGGCGGCCATACCAGCCGCGCCCGCCCCAACCCCAGGCCGGCGCCATGCCGGGCCGGGTGGCAATCCGCTCTCGGCCCGGGCCTGCGCCGAAATCGACAAGAACGGTCAGTTCGGCCTGCTCGGGCGAGGCTGCCTTCTGGAAGCCGAGCCGCTCCAGTTCGACTGCAACCAGGCCGGCATAGGCTGCAAACTCGAGGCTGCCCTGCCGCTCCTCGAGCGCCGGCTTCATCACGAAGCTCTGCCCGCGCCCTGGTGGCATGGACTGGAAGCTCTGCACGCGCGCCTCGAACGGCTGCGCGCAGGCAGACAGAAGGCCAAGACCGACAATCAACAGAAGCTGCGAGAAACGGGGCAGCGAAAAGGCGTTCATGTGCAACAGTCCCAACAGGATAACGGCAGCCAAGCTATAGCGCACCTAGGTGAACGCAAGCTTGCGGGCTTTCAAGTGCGATTGCGGCGGATGGAGTGATCGGGCCCGCACAGGAGGCGCTTGGCTTGCCGGAACGACCCCGCCCCGCTAAAGCGCGCACCTGTTCGGGCCCGGAAGGGTCGGGCGGCCCGGTCCGGGGAGTGGCGCAGTCTGGTAGCGCATCTGCTTTGGGAGCAGAGGGTCGCAGGTTCGAATCCTGTCTCCCCGACCACGCCGAAGGCGGCGAGAGCCAGCGCGAAGCGCTGGTCCGAGACTCGCCGCAGGCGCGGCCGGCATGCGGGCGAAGCATTCGCCCGACATGTCCGACGAGCGGGCTTTGCCCGCACCCTTCTTTCTTCCCTTGAACCTTCCACCTGCGGACTCGTGGGCTTTGCCCACGGCCGCACAGCAACGGCTTCGCCCGCGGCCGCGAATAACCGGATTGGCACCAGAAAAACGCCGAATTGTTCCACGTGGAACAATCCTATTCGACATTATATCAGCAGTTTGGTTCAATCCGGTGTAGGAAATGTTCCACGCAATCCTGCTGCGCCCTACCCATCCTGCTTCTTTGCCCCATCCCCGGAAAACAGCTCCGCAATCCAGCTCGCCGACGGGATCACCCGCAGGATCGCCAGCCCGACGATCATGATCTGCACCCCGATGAAGGCACCGGGAATGCCCCAGATGATTGCCCAGAAGAACACCGAGAACAGCACCAGGACCGCCGACATCGACAGCGCAGAGCCGGCGATCCGCGGTTCGATATAGCTGCCGAGCACGAAGTTGATTGCAGTCGTGCCGCCAACCGCCACCAGCACCATCCACAGGCTGGCGAACTGGGCGGCCGCGAACAGCCCCAGGAAGACGGCCACGATCAGCGGCCCGATGAAGGGAATGAAATTCAGCGTGCCGACGAGGATCGCCCAGGCCAGCGGTTCCTCCAGCCCGATTGCCCGGAAGAACAGGTAGCAGATCCCGGCATCGACAAGGCTCACGATCACCCGGACCTTCATGTAGAGCCCGAACTTTGCCGAGGCATCCCGGCAGACCTCGGCAATGCGCAGGCCGGGCCGGTCCGCCTCGATCCGGGCAAGTCGGGCCGAAATCCCCTCGAACTCTGTGAGCCCAAGCACCACGAACACGAAGACCAGAAGTGCAAAGCCACTGACGAGGCGCGCCTGGTCGATCAGCGCCGTTATCGGCCCAACGATCCAGCGGAAGTCGAACCGGGCCGGAACCAGCAGCTCCAGCGGCATGTTGCGATCGGCAAGGGCGGCCTCCAGGTCGCGATACACCGCCTCGAACCGAGGGATGTTGCCGATGACCCATTGCGTGACCTGCCCGACCCCCCAGAAGACGGCCGAAAAGAACAGAAGCAGCGTGAAGAGGGTGAGAAGCACGGTTGCGACCAGCGCGAGGCCTTTGCCCAGAACCGGTTGCAACCTCTGCTGGAACGGCACGGTGAGCGCGATGATGAACAGCGCGAAGGCGAGCGGCTCGAACACGGGCGCACCGAAGTAGAGAATCGCAACCAGCGAAACAAATCCGACTAGGATCAGCGCAACCCGCGGGATGCCTGCCAGGGTTCCACTTTCAGCCACGCATCCTGCCCCCAAGCCGTTAGGCCCGCAGCGATGCCCCGCTTCCGGCTGAAAAGCCAGCCCGTCATGGTGCTGCCGGGGAGGATTGAACTCCCGACCTCAGCCTTACCAAGGATGCGCTCTACCACTGAGCTACGGCAGCAGGCCATGACATGGGGCGACAGGCGCAGGGCCTGTTGCAGGGCGCGGCCTATTCAGGATGCAGGCTTCGATGTCAAGCCACCAGCCGGCTGGTCAGGCCCCGCGGCGCGGCTCGGGCCCGGTCTTGCGCGCTTCCTCGCAGGCCGGCAGCCGCAAGGTTGCCGCAAGCCCGCCCAGATCCTCGGACTGGGCAAGCGCCACGGACCCGCCGTAGATCTCTGCCACGTCGCGCACGATCGCAAGCCCGAGGCCGGTGCCAGGTTTGCCGGTGTCCAGTCGCGCGCCGCGCTCGAACAGACCCTCGCGCAGCCGCGTCGGGATGCCTTGCCCGTCGTCTTCCACCAGCACGCTCAGGAAGCCGGCGTCCTCCCCTTCGCCGCGCGAGACTGTCACGAACACCCGGCCGCCGCCATATTTGGCGGCATTGTCGATCAGATTTCCGGCCATCTCTTCCAGATCCTGCCGCTCGCCGCGGAACACCGCGGCCCGGTCACCGGCAAGATCGATCACGACACCGCGCTCGGCATAGATCCGCTCGATCGCCGAAACCAGCCGCTCCAGCGAAGGCCACACCTCGGCCCGTGCGGTGGAAGCCGTCCGCCGCCCCATCGCCCGCGCACGGGCCAGATGATGGTCGATGTGCCGACGCATGGTCGAAAGCTCTCGCACCACGGCCTCGCCAAGGTCCGGGCTGCCGGCAGCCGCTTCGTTCATCAGCACGCTCATCGGGGTCTTCAGCGCATGGGCGAGATTCCCGGCGTGCATGCGGGCGCTTTCGGCTGCTTCGGCATTGTGATCGAGCAGCGCGTTCAGTTCGTCCACCAGCGGCGCGATCTCGGGCGGCACATCCTGCGTGGGCGCCCGGCTCATCCGACCCTGGCGGATCGCCGCCATTGCTGCCGACATCCGCCTGAGCGGCATGAGCCCCACTGTCGCCTGCACGATCGCCATTGCGAACAGGCCGGCACCCAGTGCCCCCAGCGACCACCACAAGGTCCTGCGCACATTGCGGATCTGGGCATCCAGCACTTCGGTGCTCTGGGCCACCTGGAAGCGCCACACCACCGGCGACCCGGGAATGATCCCGTCGCGCGCCACGATCCGCAGCGGCTCGTTGCGGAACGCATTGGAACTCATGCTGCACTGCTCCACGCAGGACCTGCCGAGCTCGGCCGGGAGCTCGCGGTCCCACAGGGAGCGGCTGCGGAACGGAAACTTCCCTTCGGCTGCCACCTGCCAGTACAGCCCCGAATAGGGCTCGTTGAAGCGCGGTTCGACAGGCTGGCGGTTGAAGCGCACCTCGCCATAGGGGTCGAGCTCGGCTGCGGCGATCATGGCCGGAAGCGCTGCTGCCAGCTGCGTGTCGAAATTGCGGGTGATCGTGCCGGTCACGATGCGGTCGAGGGCGAAGCCACCGATCGCGAGGAGCGCGAAAATCCAGCCCGCCGCAAGGATCAGCAGGCGCCGGCTGATCGATCCGGGCGGACGGCGCGGTGGCCCCTTCCCGCCTGTTGCCGCGCCAGGCGCAGGCACGGTCTCGTGCCCGGGCAAGCCCTCAGCCTTCGAGGCTGTAGCCGAGGCCGCGGATGGTGGTGATGAGGTCAGCACCCAGCTTCTTCCGGATCCGAGTGATGAAGACCTCGATGGTGTTCGAATCCCGATCGAAGTCCTGGTCGTAGATATGTTCGATCAATTCGGTTCGCGACACCACCTTGCCCTTGTGGTGCATCAGGTACGACAGCAGCTTGTATTCCTGCGCGGTCAGCTTCACCGGCTCGCCCGCAAGCGTGACCCGGCCCGATCGGGAATCGAGGCGAACGTCGCCGGCCACAAGCTCGGACGAGGCATTGCCCGACGCACGGCGGATCAGCGCTCTCAGCCGTGCGATCAGCTCTTCCGACTGGAAGGGCTTGGCCAGATAATCGTCGGCGCCAGCATCAAGGCCGGCGACCTTGTCGGACCAGCTGTCGCGCGCGGTCAGCACCAGCACCGGCATCTTGTGGCCGGCCTTGCGCCAGCGATCCAGCACGGTCAGCCCATCCACCTCGGGCAGGCCGAGATCGAGGATGACGGCGTCATAGCTCTCGGTCTCGCCAAGGAACTGGCCTTCTTCGCCGTCCTCGGCGCTGTCCACCGCATAGCCGGCCGACTCCAGTGTCTGCCGCAGCTGGCGGGAAAGGCTCGGTTCATCCTCGACGATCAGAATTCGCATTGTCTGCCAGTCTCCACGAAAAATCGCCTCCCGCGCCATCTGTCCGGGGCAATCCAGTGCCATGCGCGCAGGGCGCACAGGCAACAGCCGCTCAATCCCGTTCGGAAATTACCCGCCCCGTACGGCCGTCTACATCAACCCAGACCACGTTGCCACCAGAGCGCAGGAACTTGAACCGGTAGACGTTGCGGCCGATGTCGGGCTCGACGCCCAGATACTCGCCCCGGCCGCGCGCCTGGGCCGACCGCATCAACTCCTCGAAGCCGCGGTTCTCGCCGGTGCGGGTGGACTGGCGTGCATGGTCATGATCCGAAACAGGCCGGCCGCGCGGCGGAACCTGGCGATACTGGGCAAACTGCTCGAAGCGGCTCGCTGTCGGCTTTGCGGCAGGCTCCTGCGCCGACCTGTCGGGGCCGAACGAAGCGGCCGAGGCCGCGGCAGCCGGCAGCAGCAGGGCTGCTGCGAACAGGGCAAGGGCGCGGACGGGATATTGGCGGCAACTGTGCATGGTTTCAGCGGGCTGGACTAGGGCCGTTGGCGTGAACCTCTTCTGAACATTCAGTTCCATCGGCGACCGCCGTTGCCATGGGGCATCGAGCGTGGCAAGCGCGCTACCGCCATGGCCGCCCCCATCGTATCGCTGGAAGACATCGTGCTGCGGCAGGGCGAAGGCCTGCTGTTCGACGGCCTGTCGCTGTTCATCGGCGGGCGCGACCGGCTTGCGCTGATCGGACGCAACGGCGCCGGCAAGACCACCCTGCTCCGGCTGATCGCCGGAACGCTGGAGCCCGACAAGGGCCGCCGGTCGGTGCAGCCCGGGCAGAAGATCGTCCTGCTGCCGCAGGATCCCCCTGTCGCCGGGTTCGAGACACTGGCCGACTATGCGTTGGCCGAACCCGATGCGCCGCCGCGCCACGAAGTCGAGGCCATCGCAAGCCAGCTCGGCCTCGACCTGGCGCTGACGGCAGCAACGGCATCAGGCGGCGAGCGGCGGCGGGCGGCAATCGCAAGGGCGCTTGCGCAGGCACCCGACCTGCTGCTGCTGGACGAGCCGACCAACCACCTCGACCTCGAGGCCATCGACTGGCTGGAAGGCTGGCTGACCCGCTTTTCCGGCGCGTTCCTGGTTATCAGCCACGACCGCACCTTTCTCACCCGGCTGACCCGCGCCTGCCTGTGGCTGGACCGCGGGCAGATGCGGCGGCAGGAAGTCGGCTTCGGCGGGTTCGAGGCCTGGACCGAGGCAGTTCATGCCGAGGAAGCCAAGATCGCCGACAAGCTGGACAACAAGCTGGCGCAGGAGCTGCACTGGCTGCAGCGCGGCGTGACGGCGAGGCGGCGGCGCAACCAGGGGCGGCTCGCCCGGCTGCACGAGATGCGGGCAAGCCGAAAGGCGATGCTGGGCGCAGTGGGCACGGCCAAGCTCGCGCTTGCGACCGACGATGTGAAATCGAAGATGGTCATCGAGGCCGAGAACCTGTCCAAGAGCTATGGCGAACGGACCGTGCTTCTTGACTTCTCGATCCGCATCCAGCGCGGCGACCGCATCGGCCTGGTGGGCCCCAATGGGGCCGGCAAGACAACGCTGCTGAAGCTGCTGACCGGCGAGATCGAGCCCGACGGCGGGAAAGTCGTCCGCGCCAAGACCCTGAACGGGATCACCATCGACCAGCAGCGCAAGCTGATGGACCCGAACCGGCTGGTGCGCGACGTGCTGGCGGATGGCGGAGACTGGATCGATGTGCGCGGGCACCGCACCCATGTGCAGGGCTATCTGAAGCAGTTCCTGTTCCCGCCCTCGGTCATCGACGCCAAGATCGGCACCTTTTCGGGTGGCGAACGCTCCCGCCTGCTGCTGGCGCGGGAATTCGCGCGCGATTCCAACCTGTTGGTTCTGGACGAGCCAACCAACGACCTCGATCTGGAAACGCTTGACCTGCTGCAGGAAGTGATCTCGGACTATGAAGGAACGGTGCTGATCGTCAGCCACGACCGCGACTTCCTGGACCGGACGACAACCATGACGATCGGGCTGGACGGCAGCGGCCGGGCCGACATTGTTGCCGGCGGCTACAAGGAACTGGAGATGCTCTGGGCCGAGCGGGCGGCGAAGGTGCGCAAGGCACCAGCCAAGGCGTCGGCCCCTGCGGCTGCAGCCCTGGCTACCCCCCGGCGGAAGCTGAGCTTCAAGGACCAGCATGATCTCGACCGGCTGCCGGGCGAAATCGCAAAGCTTGAGGCCGCCATCGGCGCAGTCGCCGAGCGCTTGTCCGATGCCGGACTCTACGGCCGCAATCCGGCGGAATTCCAGAAACTTACAGCCGAGGCCGACACGCTGAGGGCCAGGCTTTCGGCCGCAGAGGAACGCTGGCTGGAAGTGGCCGAGATGGCGGAGGGGCTGTCGGCCTAGGCCGAAGAAGCCCCCGCCTCTCCGTCAGGCGAAATCCCTGCCGTCAGGCGAAATCCACGCCCTCCGGGGCTTCCATGTCCACATGCGGCAAATGCTTGCCGGTGCCGTGCAGCGGGGCGTTCGGGCAAGTGCTGCGGATGAAGGCCTCGACCTCAGGCGCAATGATCTCGCGCCACTTGCGGCCGTTGAAGATGCCATAGTGGCCCACGCCGGGGACCATGAAATAGCGCTTGCGGTCTTCGGGCAGGTTCACCGCGATATCGAGCGCGGCCCTGGTCTGGCCGATACCGGAAATGTCGTCGCGCTCGCCTTCGATCGCGAACAGCGACACGTCGGTGATGGCGCCCGGGTCTACGGCCACGCCGCGGTGGGTCATGATCCCGCGCGGCAGGGCGTGGTTCTGGAACACGACGTCGATGGTCTGCAGATAGAACTCGGCCGTCATGTCGCAGACCGAGCGATATTCCTCGTAGAAGGCCTTGGTGGAATCGGCGGATTCGTCATCGCCCTGCACCAGGTGCTTGAACAGTTCCCAATGCGAAATCATGTGGTTGCCGAGGTTCATTGACATGAAGCCTGCAAGCTGCAGGAAACCCGGATAGACCTTGCGGCCGGCGCCGGGATGGATCATCGGGACGGTCGCGATCACATTCTGTTCGAACCAGGCGAACGGCCGCTGCATGGCCAGCGTGTTGACGGCAGTCGGCGCTTTCCGGGTGTCGATCGGGCCGCCCATCATGGTCAGCGTGCAGGGCAGTGCGGGATGGTTCGAGGCCGACATCAGGGCGACTGCGGCATAGACGGGAACAGACGGCTGACAGACGGCCAGCATGTGCGCGCGCGGCGAACCCGGCGGGGTGATGGCCGAGAGCCAGTCGATCACATAGTCGATATAGTCATCGAGATCGAAGGAACCGGCCGACAATGGCGCCTGCTTCGCATCGCGCCAGTCGGTGACGTAGACATCGTGGCTTGGCAGCATGCGCTCGACCGTGCCGCGCAGAAGGGTCGCATAATGGCCCGACATCGGGGCGACGATCAGAAGCTTGGGGTCGTCCGGAGATCCGCCGGCCCGCTCGAACCGCTTCAACTGCCCGAACGGCTTTCGGTCGACGATGGTCTCGGTGACCGCGACGGTCTTGCCGTCGATCAGGGTGGAGGCAAAGCCGAACTCGGGCTTTCCGCGCGGAGCCGCTGCGTGCGAAAACACGTCAAGTGCGGCCGATGCCACTTCGCCCACCCCCATGTAAGCCAGCGGGTTTGCGGGATTGGCCCACCAGTCGGAGCCGAGTCGGGCCATTGCGCTGGCGCCGGTGAGCCAGCCCCTGCTGAATTCATAGGCATTGTAGAGCATCGCTATCGTCCTTGCCCGCTTCGCTTTTGTGCGCTCCGGCCGAACCATGGCGCCACAAGATCCTCGCGCCAGACACTGGCGCTTTTGCATGTCACGGCCTGAAGCTAATCCGCTGACAGGGATTGTGCACATGTTTTTTGCAGTGCAGCAGAGTTAACGCCGAACTTCAGGCCAAATTTGAGGAGTGCGCCACATGCCGGACCAAGCCATCGTGAACCGCCCGCTTGCCGGCAGGCGAGCCGCCGTGACCGGGTCGACCAGCGGGATCGGGCTGGCGATCGCCGAGGGGTTGGCGCGCGCCGGGGCGGACGTCGCCGTGAACGGCTTTGGTGACACAGCCCCGGCCCTTTCGGCTGTCGGTGCGCACGGGACCAAGGTGGCATTTGTAGGCGCCGACCTGTCGAAGGGGGCGGACAGCCAGAAGTGGGTGGCCGATGTGCACAAGGCCCTGGGAGGGCTGGACATATTGGTGAACAATGCCGGCATCCAGCATGTGGCAGCAGTGGAGGAATTTCCCGACGACAAGTGGGATGCGATCCTGGCGATCAACCTGTCGAGCAATTTTCACACAATGAAAGCCGCGATCCCGGCGATGAAGGCGCAGAACTGGGGCCGTATCATCAACATCGCGTCCGCCCACGGGCTGGTCGCATCGCCCTTCAAGAGTGCCTATGTCGCTGCAAAACATGGGGTATTGGGGCTGAGCAAGGCGGCCGCGCTCGAGCTTGCCGAGACGCTCGTGACGGTGAACACGGTCTGCCCGGGCTTTGTGGACACGCCGCTGGTGCGCGGACAGATCGCCGACCAGGCCAAGGTTCGCGGCATGAGCGAAGAGCGGGTGATCAACGAGGTGATCCTTGCCTCGCAGCCGACCCACCGCTTCATCAGCAGCGAGCAGGTGGCCGAAATGGTGCTGTTCCTCTGCTCGGACGCGGCAAGCGGGATCACCGGCAGCAGCTTCTCAATCGACGGGGGATGGACCGCCCGCTAGGGGCCCGGTTCTTGCATCACGAACATCACAAAAGGGCACTGATGCGCGGCTAGCGGGAAAGATATTCGCGCGTCACCGGCACCGTGTCGCGCGCGCGGCCCAGCTGGATCTGCCAGACCAGATGGTCATCGTGGCGGAAGGCCATGATCGCGCCTGCCAGATAGAATTCCCACATCCGGAAGAAGCGCTCGTCATACAGCGCGACGATCTCGGCTTTCCTGGCCTGGCAGCGCTTCAGCCAATGTTCCAGAGTCCAGGCATAGTGCAGGCGCCAGACCTCGATGTCGGTCGGCCACAGCCAGGCGCGCTCGATGTGGCTGGCGAGCTCGGAATAGGCCGGCGTGTAGCCGCCCGGGAAGATGTATTTGGCGGTCCACGGGTCGGTGGCGCCCGGCCCCCCTGCCCGGCCGATGGTATGGATGAGGGCAACGCCGTCCGGTGTCAGGAGGTCGGCCACCTTGTCGAAGAAGGTTCGGTAGTTGGGCCTGCCGACATGTTCGAACATGCCGACGGAGACAATGCGGTCGAAGGGGCCCTTCACGTCGCGGTAGTCGATCAATTCGTAGCGGACCTTGTCTGCCATGCCGAGTTCCTCGGCCCGGGCCCGCGCATAGCGCAGCTGTTCCTGCGATAGCGTGACGCCCAGCACCTCGGCGCCGGAGACCCGATGGATGTGGCGCGCCATTCCGCCCCAGCCGCAGCCGATGTCGAGGACGCGCATGCCGGGCTTCAGGCAGAGCTTTTTCGCAATATGGTCCAGCTTGTCGCGCTGGGCCTGGTCGAGATCGGAGGTCGGGCCCTGATTGCCTTCGCGAAAATAGGCGCAACTGTACTGGCGCTCGGCATCGAGAAAGAGGTCGTAGAGCGCGTCTGACAGGTCGTAGTGGTGGGCCACGTTGCGCTGGGAGCGGGTGCGGGCGTTCAGCTCGTCCAGGCGGGCTGCAAGGCGCTGCTGGTTCCACAAGGAGACCCTGAGCGCATTGCCCCGGTCCCAGCGCAGGTTGCCCGACACGAGGTCGAGGAACTGCAGCACATCGCCGTCCTCGACCACCAGTCGGCCATCGACATAGGCTTCACCGCCGCCGAGTGCCGGGTTGCGCGCGATCCGGCCAGCAGTCGCTGCATCGGTGAGCCGGACGCGGAGGGCATCTGCGGCAGGATCACCATAGCGCCGAACCTTGCCGTCGTGGGCCGTCAGCTCGAGTGCGCCTGTGGTGATTGCCCGTTTCAGGAGCCTGTCGAGGAGCCACATGCGGCACTACTGCCGCACCCACGCCGCAATATGCAAGATGCAGGACCCCCCTGCCTGACTTGGGAGTGGCAGTTTTGTCGCATGCATCCGACAAGTTGGCGCAACAAGCCAGAAACAGGCACTGCCCGGCCGGGCAATCGGGCCCGGGGGGTTCATCGGGAGGAACGTCATGGCGTCCAGAGACCGTCTCGGGAGGACTTTGCTCGCGTCCTGTGCACTTGCAACAACGCTTGGCCCTTTTGCGGTTCCGGCGCTTGCACAGACGCAGCCGCAAGCAAGCGCTGCTGTCGGCGTGGAAGAGATCATCGTCTCGGCCCGGCGCCGTGCTGAATCCATCCAGGACGCGCCTGTTGCCGTGACTGCGATTTCGCCGCGGGAGCTGGCCAACATGGCAGCCCCCGACATCCGGGATCTTGTGGGACGAACCCCGAACCTTGTGATCGACCCGGTGAACGCCGGGCCGTCTGCCGCCGCCATCTCCATCCGCGGCATCAGCTTCGAGGACATCGAGAAGAGCTTCGATCCGGCGGTCGGCGTGCTGATCGACGATGTCTATATCGGCACCAACACCGGGCAATTGCTGGATTTCTTCGACTTCGAGAGCGTGGAAGTGCTGCGCGGGCCGCAGGGCACGCTGTTCGGCCGCAACACCACGGCCGGCGTGATCAAGCTGCAGCGCACCAAGCCGACGGGCGAGTTCGGCGTTCGCGCGCTTGGCACCATCGGCGACTATGGGCGGCGCGACCTCAGGATCGTGGTGAACACGCCCAAGGTGGCCGACCTCATCAGCTTCAAGGCCTTCTGGCTTCGCGCCCAGAGCGATGATTATTATGACAACCAGACGCTGGGCAAGGATTTCGGCGACCGGACTTACGACAACTACGGTCTTGCGGCACGAATCGAGCGCGGGAGCCTCGATGTCGTCTTCACCTGGGACCGCATCAAGGAGCGGACCAACTTCGACCAGTCGGCCACCAGCGTCACGGGCGTCGACCTGAACTGCCTGCAGGTGCCGATTCCCGGCCTTGGCCTGGTGCGTCCCGCGGGCACGCCCGACGAGCAGTGCGACCGGAACATCGGCGACGACCTCTACACCACCTTCTCGAACGTGCCTGGCCGGGCGCTGAACGATGGGGACAATTTCACCATCAATGGGGTCATCGACATCGGCAACCTGACGCTCAGCTCGGTGACCGGCTGGCGGGACAGCGACGAATCTGTCCGGCAGGACTTTGATTCCACCTCCATCGACTTCTTCGACACCAACCGGGTGCAGACATACCGGCAGTTCAGCCAGGAACTGCGGTTATCGGGCGACCTTACGGACTCGGTCGATTTCGTGACCGGCCTCTACTACTTCAACAGCCGCTACACGCTGGACCAGACCACTTTCTTCGGGCCGTTCCTGCAGGCGGCAGCCGGCCTTCCGGCGCAAGGCGGCAACATCGTCGATCACCGCGGCAAGTCGACCGCGCTGTTTGCCGACGTGCAGTGGCAGATCACCGAGGATCTGCGCCTGTCGGTCGGCGGCCGCTACACCTGGGACGAGAAGTCGATCTTCAACGACTATCTGAAAACCGGCCTGCCCCAGTTCACCGCCGACGAAAGCGAGAAGTGGAGCCAGTTCACCCCGCGGGCGTCGATCGACTACAGCTTCGGCGAGAATCTGATCTATGCAAGCTATGCGCGTGGCTACCGGGCTGGCGGCTTCAATGGCCGAGGCCAGACCGACCTGTCGGCAACGACGCCCTATGATCCGGAAACCGTCGACAGCTTCGAGCTTGGCTTCAAGTCTGCGTTCCTGGACAACCGGGTCACGCTGAACGTTGCCGGCTTCCTGACCAAGTACAATGACAAGCAGGAAGAAGTGGTGCGCCCGGCCCCGCCGCCGGCTGGGCAGGAAACGCTGGTGCAGAATGCGGCGACTGCCACCATCAAGGGCCTGGAAGTGGAAATGCGGGCGCAGGCGACCGAGGGGCTGAGCTTCAACGGCTCGCTCGGCCTGCTCGATGCCCAGTATGACGAGTTCGACACGCTGGTGAACGGGGTGCTGACCGACATCTCCAACCGGCAGATGCGGCGGACACCGGATGTCAGCTTCTCGCTGGGGGCGGACTGGTCGCTGCCGGTGGGCGATCTTGGCACGGTCGACCTCGCCGCAAGCTATCGCCATGTGTCGTCGTTCCAGACCACCATCGTGGGTGCGCCGAACGACCCGACGATCAACGATCCGCGGGGCCTTGCCCAGGCGCGCAACCTGCTGGACGCAAGCGCTGCGATGACCTTCGACCTGGATGACATCGGCAAGATGCGGCTTGCCGTGTTCGGCCGGAACCTGACCGACGACCGGGGATTGTCCTCGACGCTTCCGGTGGCCGGGCTGTTCACCTTCTCGGCAGCGCGTCCGCCACGGACATTCGGCTTCGAAGTCGGCTTCGAGTTCTGACAATGACGGCGCCGGCTGCATTGGGTGCTCCCATGCAGCTGGCCCCACCAATGCAGTTGGCCTTCGTGCCGGCCGACATTGGCGCGGCACTGGACTGGTGGACCGGCACCTGCGGGGCCGGTCCATTCTTTCATCTGCCGCATGTGACGCTGGACGATGTGCGGTTCCGTGGGCTGCCGACTGCGCCCGATTTCTCGCTGTGGCTTGGCTATTGGGGGGACCTGCAGATCGAACTGATCGCGCAGCACAATGATGCGCCGAGCATCTATCGCGCGGATTTCCCGGGCGTGGGCGAAGCGGGGCGGTTGCACCATGTCTGCCTGCTGGTCGACGATCTGGCCGCAGCGGTTGCGGCGGCAGCGCCCGCCGAACTTGTGCAGGAAGGGCTGGTTCCAGGCGGCGGCGCCGTTGCCTATGTGCAGCCGGCATTGGGGCCGATGATCGAGCTTCTGAAGCCGGCGCCCGGAACGGCAGAGCTGTTCCTGATGATGCGCGAGGCCCACCGGATTTGGGACGGAAGCGATCCGGTCAGGTCCCTATAGGCTGACACCCAGAACGTCGGCGATGTTGCGCTGCAGGCGCTGCAGGGCAATCTCGTTGGAACCCAGGATCACGTTGAAGCCAGCGGGAGCCGCCAGCAAATTTGCGAAGCTCTGCTCGGACTGGCGGTAGTCTTCCGTCTCGACCACCTGTTTGGTGAGGTCGTAGCCCATCTCGTTCTCGAGCCGGTGGGTTTCGTCGCGCACGCCGCCCGGCGCATAGACCGCGAACTGGCAGCGCATCTGGCCGACGCTTTGCGGGAACAGGCGGAAGAGCTGGATGAAGGTCTTGCCGGGCTCGACCGAGCCGACGAAGATGACAGTGTTCGGGAACAGGAAATGCACGCCACCATAGTCGCTTGCGGGCCATTCTTCGGAAGGGACGGCGGCCAGGTCGGCCATCGCCTTGGTGGGGAAGCTGATGCGGTGGTGGCGGCCGAAGGGGTCGAACACGCCGACATCGGACATGTGGGTGATGCCGATGTTGCCCGGGTGCAGGCTGGCGAAATGATAGCCTTCGCCATAGGTGTCGAGGGCGTATTTCCAGTTGGCGGCACAGTCCATGTGGCCGCGCTTCACGGGTTCGGCCTTGTCCAGTTCGAGCATGGCAAGGACCGGGGCGAAGTCGGCGAGGTGGGCCTCTAGGTGTATCTCGCCCTCGCGCTGCACGAAGATCAGGCCGTTCCATTCCTGCGCCGATACCGGCAGCAGGTCGCGGGCACCCTCGGCATGGCCTTCGAACCCGGCCTTGCCGGGCTGGGCGATCAGCTTTCCCTCCAGATCGAAGGTCCAGGCGTGAAAGGGGCAGGTGAGCCGGGGGCGGCGAGCGCAGGTCGCTTCATCGCCCAGCAGCAGCTTTGCGCCGCGATGGGTGCACATGTTGCGGAACGCGCGGACGCTGCCGTCCCTGGCGCGGCCGACGAGGATCGAGGGGCCGGCTGCTTCGAACAGCATCACATCGCCCGGGTTGGGAATGTCACGGGACAGGCCGGCGACAAGCGGCAGTTCACGGAACAGCTTCTGCTGCTCGGCCCTGAAGCGGTCGGGGCAGGTGTAGGCCGTGGCCGGGACCGCGAGCGGACCTTCGGAGCGGTCGGTCTGGCGGGCAGCGGCATGGGCCACCATCCGGGCCAGCAGTTCGCGGGCGGCAGCCTCTCGGCGGGCCGAGGGGCACAGCTGCGGATCGATGTCGGCCATGGTCGCTCTCCCTGTGTGGCACTTTGCCGGAATTGAGGGGGCGCGCACACTCCCGCTTTCATCAAGGGGCCGAACCTGCTTGGAAGGCACAACGGAGGAGATGCCCATGACGACCCGCCCTGCCCTTTCGATCCTGCTTGCTGCTGCGGCCAGCCTTGCCATCACCGTTTCGGCAGACGCCGGGGACCGGCGCGGGGATCCGGCCTTTCAGGGCCGGTCGCCCGCGATCGCGAAGCATGGGATGGCGGCGACTGCGCACCCGTTTGCGACACAGGCGGCTGTCCGGATCCTGAAGGAAGGTGGCTCGGCGGTGGATGCCGCGATTGCCGCCAACGCTGTGCTGGGGCTGGTGGAGCCGACGGGCAACGGGATTGGCGGGGACCTGTTCGCGCTGGTCTATGATCCGGCGACAAAGCAGGTGGCGGGCCTGGACGCGAGCGGCTTTGCGCCCGGAAAGCTGGACGTGAAGGCCCTGAAGGCGCGGGCTGCAAAGGCCGGCGGGCTGGACCGGGGGATGGATTCGGTGACGATCCCCGGCACGGTTGCCGGCTGGGAGGCGCTGCACAGGCGCTATGGCAAGCTTCCGCTGGCGCAGGTGCTGGCGCCGGCCGTTCAGCATGCGCGCAACGGCTTTCCAGTGTCGCCGGTGATTGCACGCGGCTGGGCCGGGAACCTGGCGAGTTTCAAGCGGGCGGGCGATGCGATCCAGGGTGCCGAGTGGATCGGGCGGCTGTATGCGCCGGGAGGCGCTGCGCCGACGGCGGGGCAGGTGTTTGCCAATCCGGACCTGGCAGCGACGCTGGAGATGATCGGCAAAGGGGGCGCGGCAGCCTTTTACACGGGTGCCTTTGCGCAGGATTTCGAGCGCCACTTCAAGGCCTTCGGGCGGCAGCATTCGGCCGCTGACCTGGCGGCGATGAAGGCGGAGTGGGTGGCGCCGATCTCGGCGCCCTACCGCGAGGTGACGCTGTGGCAGATGCCGCCGGCGACGCAGGGGCTGGCGACGCTGCAGATCGCGCGCATCGTGGAGCGCTTTCCGATGACGACGCTGACCGAAGCGGAGCGCCTGCATGTGCTGGTGGAGGCAAAGAAGCTGGCCTTTGCCGACCGGGCGAAATTCATCGCGGACCCGCGCATGCAGACGCTGCCTGTGAAGCAGCTGCTGGCGGATGACTATATCGCCAGGCGCGCGGCGCTGATTTCCATGGACCGGGCGCTGCCGGCGGACGTGCCGGCCGGTGACCCTGAGGGCGAGAAGAGCGACACGACCTATCTGGCGACGGCCGACAGCAGTGGCATGATGGTAAGCCTGATCCAGTCCAACTATGCGGGCATGGGATCTGGTGTGGTGGTGCCGCGGACTGTGCCGGTGGATGGCGGGCGCGGAACCGACACTGAGCGTGCCGCTGGACGCGGCACGTGGGGCTTCATGCTGCAGAACCGGGGGGCGCAATTCTCGCTGGATGCGAAGAGCCGGAATGTGATCGCGCCGGGCAAGCGACCGTTTCACACCATCATTCCGGGCATGGTGACGAAGGGCGATCAGCCCTTCCTGGCTTTCGGGGTGATGGGCGGGACCATGCAGCCGCAGGGGCAGGTGCAGACGCTGGTGAACATCCTGGACCTGGGGATGAACCTGCAGGCAGCGGGTGATGCGCCGCGGGTGCGCCACCTGGGGAGCCCGGACCCGGGGGCTGACGGGCGCGAACAGACTCCCGGAGTGTTCCTGGAGAGCCAGATCGGGGCGGAGGCGCGCAGCAGCCTGGTGGCCAAGGGCCATGTGCTGGTCGACGCCTATCAGGATGTGGGCGGCTATCAGGCGGTAATGTGGGATGCTGCCAACAAGGTGTGGTGGGGCGCCACCGAGATGCGAAAGGACGGGGTTGCGCTGGGCTATTGAAGGGCGGGTGTGCGGAAAGGCTGACGCTCCCAGCGGGCGAGGCTGCGCCAGAGCCATTCGAACGGGCCGTAGCGGAAATGGTCTAGCCATGGCTTGGACCAGGCGAGCTGGAGCGCCCAGATCGCGAACACGACGAGCCAGACCTGGGGGCGGCTGAGCGAGGCGTAGAGGCCGAGGCCGATGCCGGTGAAGATGAGGTTTGCGAGGATTGAGGCCGCCAGATAGTTGCTGAGCGCCATCCGGCCGCAGGCGGCCAGGCGGGCGACGAGGCGGGGGAATGCGCCCGTCTTCACGATCGCGATGAGGGCCGCCGCATAGCCGAGCGACACCATCGGGGCGACGAGGACCCGGGCTGCGTCGGTGAGGAAGAAGCCGGCCGGGGAAAAGCCGGAGCTGTAGAACTGCCAGCACAGGACGGCGCTGAGCGTGAGGCCGATGGTTTTCAGCAGGGCAGCAGACCGCACATAGCGCGATGTCTCGAAGCTGCCCTGCCACCAGCCAAGCCGGTAGAGGCCCATGCCGATAAACATGAGCCCGACGGCCTCGATGAAGAATTCGAAGGGGAGGAGGAAGAAGCGGGCGAAGAGCACGGCTTCGTGGCGGATGGCGAGGATGTCGCCAAGGCCGCCCCGGTACATGGCGATCTCGCGGGCGACGTCCTCGGGCGCCGTGTAAGTCGCGCCGCGCAGACCCTCCCAGGCCTCGATCGCGGCTTCGCTTGCGCCTGGCGCGGTCGCTGCCGCCTCTGCCGAAAGGGCCTGCACGCCGAACATCAGGTTGATCGACGCCTGCAGGGCGAGCGCGAAAATGCCGACCAGGAACAGCCGCTTTGCGGCAAGCTTGCGGAACGGCCAGATGGCAAGGCCGGCCAGCGCGAAGGGCAGCAGGATGTCGCCCGACCAGAGCAGCGAGCCGTGCAGCATGCCCAGAAGGAACAGGACAGCCATCCGGGCGAGGTGGCGCGGGGTCTGGCGGTCGGGCGGGCCGCCTTCGGACATCAGCAGGATCGAGGCACCGAACAGCATTGCGAACAGCGCGCGCATCTTGCCGTCGACCGCGACATAGGCGAGCGCCCACAATGCGATGTTGGCCGGCTCGTCGCCGCCCGTGTACATCGGGTTCAGATAGGCGGCACCGGCAAAGGCCATGCCGATGATGTTCATGACCAGAATTCCGAGCACGGCAAAGCCGCGCACGGTGTCGATGCTCGTGATGCGGGCCCCCTGCATTCGGGCAGACTGGCACAGGGTGCGGGCGGCTGCTAGCCTGCGCTGCATGACGAACTGGTGGGATCGGCACATGGTGCCCCGGCTGATCGGCTTCTGCTGCTCGCAGCCGCCGGTGATGAAGCGGCGCGTGGAGGTGGTGCCGCTGGCATCCGGCCGGGTGCTGGAACTTGGGGCCGGCGGTGGTGCGAACCTGGGGCTGTATGACCGTGCGCGGGTGGAGAGCGTGACCGGGGTGGACCCATCCGAAGGGCTGATCGCGATTGCCGAGGAGCGGATGGCGCCTGGCGACCGGGGCTTTTTCCGGGTGGAGCGCGGCGTGGCCGAGGAGCTGCCCTTCCCTACGGACAGCTTCGACACCGTGGTGTCGACCTTCACTCTGTGCTCGGTGCAGGACCCGGCCCGCGCGCTGGCAGAGGCCAAACGGGTTCTGAAGCCTGGCGGGCGGCTGCTGTTTCTGGAGCATGGGCTTTCGCCGGAGGCCGATGTGGCGAAGTGGCAGCGGCGGATCGAGCCGTTCTGGAAGCCGATAGCGGGCGGCTGCCACCTGACGCGGCCGGTGACGGACAGCGTGTGCGCCGCCGGTTTTGCGGTGCCTGAGCGGCACGGGCGCTACATGGAGAAGTCCCCGAGATTTGCAGGCTGGGTCGAGTGGGGCAGCGCGAGCGTTGCCTGAATGAAGCTGGGCTTTTGCACCCCATAGCCATGCTGCTTTGTGGGACGACGGGGGGTGAGGCACCTTGCCCTGCATGGAACAGGACCCCCGCCAGATCCGCCAGTTCGCCGACGCCAAGGTTGCTTCGGCCGACGAGGTTGCGGGTGACGAAGGCGGCGGGCTGGACCGGCTTGTAACCGCGGTTGCCTTCCTGGCGACTGTTGCGCTGATCCTGTTGTCGCCGCTGGCCGCTTGAGCCTTCGGGGCTTCTAGAGCCCCTGTTTTCCCATCCTGACGAACCGCTCGCGCCGGTTGCTGCGGAGCGTCTTGCCGTCGAGCGCCGAGAGCTTGTCGAGTTCGGACGCGATTGCCGCGCGCACGCGGGTGAAGGTTTCGGCATGGTCACGGTGGGCGCCGCCCACGGGTTCGTAGACGATGCGGTCGATCACGCCGAGCTTCAAAAGGTCCTGCGCGGTGATGCGCATGGCTTCGGCCGCGTCGGCTGCCTTTGCTGACCCATCACGCCAGAGGATTGACGCACAGCCTTCGGGCGAGATCACGGAATAGACGGCATTTTCCAGCATCAGCACGCGGTTGGCGGCGGCAAGTGCGATGGCGCCGCCCGAGCCGCCCTCGCCGCAGATGAGCGCAACGGACGGGACGGAGAGCTTGAGGCAGGCCTCGATGGCGCGGGCGATCGCCTCGGCCTGGCCGCGCTCTTCGGCGTCGATCCCGGGGAAAGCCCCGGGGGTGTCGACAAGCGTGATGACAGGCAGGCCGAAGCGGTCTGCCAGTTCCATCAGGCGGACGGCCTTTCGGTAGCCCTCAGGCCTTGCCATGCCGAAATTGTGCCTGATCCGGGACTGGGTGTCCTCGCCTTTGGCATGGCCCATCACCACGACAGCCCTGCCGCCGAAGCTGGCGAGGCCGCCGATGATGGCTGCGTCTTCTCCATAGAGCCGGTCCCCGCCGAGCGGCATCAGATCAGGGAACAGGGCCTCGACGAAATGGCGGAAATGCGGGCGGGCAGGATGGCGGGCGACCTGTGTGCGCTGCCAGGGCGTGAGCTGGCTGTAGAGATCGGAGAGCTGTTTCTGGGCGCGTTCGGAAAGCCGGGCGGCTTCCTCGGGCGCGCCGGCGTTGAGCGCATCGGTCGCGCTCTTTGCCAGCGCGCCGACGCTCTTTTCAAACTCCATCCATTCGGTCATGCGCCGTTCGCTCCCTTCGGTCGCTGCGCCCTCCCACCACCCCGCACCCCCGCCCAACCGCCCGCCGAGCGTACTCTTGGGGCGGGTGGGCGGGGGTGCGGGGCGGTGGGCGGTTCCGGCCGCGAGGCCGGAATCATACAGTCATCGACATGCCACGATAGATGCGCGAGCGGTAGCGGCTGTCCTCGGCATCCGGCAGCGGGGCGCCGACGAGCAGCACCGCGCGGGCGAAGCGGCGGACTTCCTCCCAATGCTCGTCGAGGTCGCGTGGCTCCTCACCCCGAACGCGGCGGGTGAGGTTGATCTGGTTCACCGCGACGTCGTGGACAAGCCGCTCATTCTCGACCGCGAGGGTGGCCGTGAAGGCGTGCAGCGTGGTCTTGATGAAGTTGGCGAGCGCGAAGGCTGCGTTCCCGCCGCCCTTCGCCGTCTCGATCGAGACGTCGGGGGAAACAAGAACGAGCTGGCAGTCATCGTAGAGCGAGACCTTGCGGCTGACCCGGAAATGGTGGGTGAGGTTCGCCTCGACGACAGCACGAAAGTCCTCGGGGCTGAGCGGCTCGTCGAGGCCGAACAGCTTGTCCGGCAGCTGGGCGAGCGGGGTGGAGACAACAGTGGTTGGCCGGCCCCATTGGGCAATCGCGGTGTCGAGCGCGGCTTCGATCTCGGTGCCGACGACGATGGTCTCGAGGCTGCCGGCTGGAAGGTCTGCAAGTGCTGTGGTCAGAGCCTCTGCGCCGGCAGCGGTGCCGGTGAGAAGCACGACACGGGCGACATGGCACTCCTCCACGAACTTTCGGGCGGTCTCGGCAAGATAGTCGGTCAGATGCTCGCCGATGAGCCAGACGGTCTTGCCCTTCATCCGGTCGAGGCGCTCCTGCTTGGGGCTGCCGAACAGCTCGCGCTCTGTCGTCGAGCGCTCAACCGACAGGCCGCCTGAGGGCATGAAGGTTTCGCCCGACACGGCGCGGTCGGCGAGGAAGAAGACAGTTGCCTGGGCGACTTCACTCTCGGTGGGCATCTTGCCGAGGTGGAGCTGCCTCAGCACGCCGGAGCCGACCTTGCGCGCTTCGTCGGCGATCTTGTCGGCGGGCAGGAAGGGGATGTCGTCTGGCGGGGTCTTGATCAGCCAGCTTCCGTCGCTTTCGGGCGTGGCCGGGCGGTCGGACCAGCCCGGGGCATCGATCAGCAGGCCGGCAAGGCGGAGGCGCGAGACGAGGCGGGCAGCGATCCTTGCCGTCATCAGGTAGCGGTCCCAGGTGCACACGCCGTCGCCTTCGCGGGCGGTTGCAAGCGCCAGGTCGCGCAGTTCGCGCGGGGAATCGCTGTCGTGGCTGAGATAGGCGCTATCGTTCCGGGCGAGGCGGTTGAGCACGGCCTCCACCCGGGCACCGCGGCGGATCGCCTTGATGATGGCGGCGTGGACGGCGTTCAGGCGCTTGTTCTCGAGGATGAGGCGGCCGCGCCGTTCGAACAGGCCAGGCTTGCCGCCGGTGCCCGACAGGCGGTCGCCATCGACCGGGCCGGGTGCAATCGCGTTGAACTGGACTTCGGGCCCGAGGTGGCGGGACATGGCTTCGACCATGGCGCGCTGGCCGGACTTGGAAACGGCATAGTCGGCGCGGTTGGGGTAGGCGACGGCCAGGAACTTCTCGCCGCCGAAGTAGCTGGAAACATTCAGCACATAACCCGAACCCTGCTTCTTCATCAGGGGCACGGCGTGGTGCATCAGGAAGTAGTTGGAGACAAGGTTGGCATCGAGCGTCTGGGTCCAGGCGGCGGGCGACATGTCGACCACCATCTCCTCGGCGCCTGCGACGCCGGCATTGTTGATTAGATAGTCGATGCGGCCGAAGGCCTTGATGGTCTCGTCGAAGGCCTTCTTCAGGCTCTTGAAATCGGACACGTCAACGTTGGCGAGCGTGCGGACGCGGCGCTCGACGCCGGCAAAGCCAATGTCTTCCAGTTCGGAGACGATCCTTGCCCGGGCGGTTGCCAGCTCGCTGTCGCGGCGGGCGACCATCATGACCTTGGCGCCCGCGAGCGCGAGGAGGCGGGCAACCTGGCCGCCGATGCCGGCCGAGCCGCCGGTGATGAGGGCGACCTTGCCAAGGTGCAGGCCGGTGATGTTTTCCGAGAAGCCGGGCATGGCCTTGCGCGAGCCCGTTGCCTCGCCGATGTTCGCCGGGAGGTAGAGCGTGACCTCACGGATCTTGTTTTCCTTCAGGATGATACGGGCGGCGTGGCCGGCGGCAAAGCGGCCGTTCTCGGCTTCGTCGTTGGTGAAGCGGATGATCTGGTTGCCCCATTCCGCCTGCCGGCGGCGCCCCTGCTTCACGTCGATCTCGGATTCGTCGCGCCAGATGCGGATCAGCTGTTCGGTGGCAGCGCGGAGAAGCTGATTGGTGATGTTGCCGGCCCCATCGCTGCGGTTGGACAGGAACAGGAAGCGCGGCGGCTGCAGCAGATTGTCGTGGCGCTTCCAGTAGCGGCTCAGCGTGCGGGAAATCGCGATGTTGCCCGAAATCTCGAGGTCCATGATCGCGTCGACTGCGCTGTCGCTGGCGTCGACCAGAGGGCCGGCGAATTCGGTTGCGGCCTTGGCCGGCATGATGATGGCGCTGGTGATGGGCAGGTTCGCCTCGGTGAAGGCGTTGAGCGTTGCCTCCATGCCCGGTGCGTCGCCACGGTTGAAGCGCACCACGCTCATCCGCTCGGCGCCTTCCTCGGTCTTGAGGCGGGCCTGGAGGAGCGCGACGTCGGCCTGGCGGGAGAGGCCAAGCAGCACATGGGCGCCGGCACCGACCTGGACGCGGGCGATTTCGAGCGCGTCCTCCCACTGTTCGCCGCCAGCGATCAGCACGGCAAGGCCGGTGCCGTCCATCGAGCGCATTGTGGGGCGGGAAAGATAGACCGAGCGCTCTTCCTTGCGGACGGTCATGCCGTGGGTGACTTCGAAATCATGGCCATTGAAGGCCGCGCTTTCGTCGGAGCCAAGGAAGACGCAGGTGTTGGCGATATCCTTGGGCAGCGGGAGCATGCGCTTCGGCTCGGCGCCGGAATCGGACCGGTTCAGCGACATCATGCCCATGTAGAGGTCGGCGGTGCTGTCGGCGGGTTCGCCCTTCAGCTTGTCCATGGCAGCGAAGACGCCGCGGATGCGGGCGGATTCGATGGGGCCGGGGAAGAGCAGGTTCACGCGGATGCCGCGCGGGCCCAGTTCGAGGCTGAGTTCGCGACTGAGCGCGTTCACGGCGGCCTTGGGGACGACATAGGCGGTGCGACCGTAATAGGGGGTGCGCGAGAAGATGGTGGAGACATTCACCATGGCGCCGCCTGCGCGCATGTGCGGGGCTGCTGCCCGGGCGACGTTCCAGATCACGCCGAAGATGTTGCGCACGGCATCCGACACGGTTTCGCTGTCGGTGGAGCCAGCCTGCTGCAGGGCCAGCAGATCGGCCTTTGAAAGGGGCACGTCCTCCAGCAGCTGCTTGGGGCCTGCGGAGCCGGCGTTGTTCACGAGGATGTCGATATGGCCGAAGCGGGCAACGATGTCGGCAATGCCGGCGCGCACGCTGTCGGGGTCTGCGCCGTCGAGGCAGGCGGTTGCGACCTGTTCGGGCGTTGCGCCGGTTTCGGAGAGGATGGCCTGGCGGGCGGCCTCCGTGCGGTCGGGGGTGCGGCCTGTCATGATGACGATCGCGCCTTCGCGGACATAGTGGCGCACGATTTCGGTGCCGAGATTGCCGGCCGCGCCCGTGATGACGGCGATCTTGCCGGCAAGGCGACCGGTGGTGGCGGGCAGCGTGACGGTGCCAGAGCTGGCGCGGGACTTGGTGATCGTCGTCATCTCATGCGTCTCCAGCGGGAGTGTCGTTGGCTGCGCGTTCTTGTTGCTGGGAAACCGCTTGCGCGGCAGCCCAGTATTCAAGCAGGGCGTCGCGGCTGCGCAGGCCGGCGGCCGGCAGCGCGTGGTTCACGATGTAGGTCGCGCCCGAGTGGCGATTTTCCCACATGCTCTGGTGGGCTTCGGGCAGGCCGTCCCAGGGGACGACCGTTGGTTCGGTGACATCGAGGAGGCCGGCCGAGATCATGTCGTTCATGCGGCTCACCTCGTAGCTGTTGCACAGGTGGGTGCCGAGGATTGCCGCAGTCGGCATCAGGATCCGGCGCTGGCGGGTCCAGACCTGTGGCGCGTAGAAGGTGTAGCGGCGGCCGGACATGTCCTCGGTGAAGACCACGCGGCCGGTGAAGGGCTTCACAAGGCTGGTGGAGACGCCGAGCATGTCCTGCCCTGCCCGTTCGATCACGAGGTCGGGCGCGCCGCGGGGGTTGTCTGGCGAGCGGAGGATCTTGCCGACCGCGCTGCCGAAGGGTTTCAGCACCTTTTCCTGATAGTCGCGCACACCGGCCTTGAAGGTCTCGATGTCCTGCTTTGCGTCTGCCAGGCGGGGCATGGTGACGGGCCAGTCGAAGTTGGCACCTGCCCGGCGCTTCAGATCCTCGAGGGAGACGATCCCCTCAACGCCGTCCTCGAGGCCGAGGGACTGGAGAAACTCGCGCTGGCCATCGGTTGAGGTGACGACGACGGTGCGGGCCTGGAAGCGGCGGGCGGCTTCGATCAGTTGCAGGCCGGTTTCATCGAGCAGGTCGCGGCTCAAGGGGCCGTAATAGAGGAGGACCGCCTCTCCGCCGCGAAGGCCTGCGCGTTGCAGCATTTCTTCGGGGCTGGCCGCGCCCGGCTTGCCCATGAAGCTGAAGTGGTAGCCGGAAGACGCGCCGTAGAAGGCAAGCGTGCCGCCCGTTTCGAGCAGCTGGAAGCTGCGCGGGAAGGCGGTTTCGCCGGCGTGGCTGACGACATGGTCGGCAAGGCGACCGCCGTTCAGCTTGCGATATTCGGCGAGGATGGGTTCGCCGGCCTGTTCCCAGGCGGCCCACTCGGCGGGGTCTTCGGGAACGGCGGTGTAGGCGGCTTTCCAGCGCGCGTCGGTTCGGTCGATCGCGCCGACTGCCCCCTGCTCGGCCACGAACTGCGCGCGGGCCGGCGATGAGACGAGGCCGGTTGACTGCAGGCCGGTGCGAATGGAGGATTTGAGGGCATCGAGGCCGGTGCCTGTGGCAGAGCCCTCCACGAAGATGGTGCGGCCCGGTGCGATCTTCAGCGTGGTGAAGAGGCAGCGCGAGACGGTGCCGAGATTCAGAATGTAGCTGCCGGCCTGTTCGAGGGTGAGGTCGCCCGGCACATGGTGGAGCTGCGGGCCCTGCACCAGGAGGAACTGGGCGTGGCTGCCGGTTTCGGTTTCATAGCCCTGGATGGCGAAGCCGGCGAACATCGGGTCGATGCCGGCCTGCGGAGACAGGAGATCGGAGGTGCCGGAATAGACGGCGACCATGTCGCCGACCTTGAGACGGCCTTCCTTCTTCACCTCGGAACCGAGCGCGGCGATCAGCGCGATGCCGCCCGAGCCTGTTGTCTGAACATCTTCCTCGTGATTGTCGAACGGGCTGACAGGAATGCCCGTCAAGGCCCAGATATCGTTGAAGTTGACTTCCGAGGTCAGCATGTAGACCAGGGCTTCGTTGGGGCCTGGCTGGATCACGTCGACAATCAGTTCACGCTCGTGGCTGGCTGGCGTGCCGAAGCGGGGGGCGCCGGTTTCCGCGTCGCGGGCGATGCCGAAGGCGAGCTGGTGTTGCGGGATCGGGGTGACGCCCGGGTAGAAGGGCGCGCCGACGGGGAGCAGTTGGCCGGCCTCGATCATGGCGGCCTTCTTCGCGGCATAGTCGTTGTCGAGGCGCAGGCCATCGCGGCGGACGGGGAGCGCGGGCGACTTCTTGTCGAGGAACTCGCGGATGCCGGCCTTGCCGCCCTGCGGGTCGACGATCGCTTCGGCGAAGCAGTCGGCTTCCTTCTTCAGGCCGGCGGTGATGCCCTGCTCCCAGCCCGTGCGGACGGCGTCGAGCGCGCGTTCGCCCGCCCTTCCACGCCCGGCCCAGTCGAGCTGGCGGAGGATGCGCTGGAGGAAATCGTCCTTGAGGACAGGTTCCAGCGGGAGTTCTGCAGGCTTCTGCCAGCGCTCGACCTGGGCCATGCGGGCGGCGTAGGCGCGGCCGAGATCGCTGTCGGCGCCGTTCGCCACATAGTCGCGGATCAGGGCGTGGGCGGTGGAGAGGGCATCTGCCGAACCGTCGACGAGGGTGTCGACGAGGCGCAAGGACGCTGCGCGCTCGGCGTCGATGCTGCGGCCGCCGAGGATGAGTTCGAGGGCGTCGGTGAGGCCGTCGGCGCCCCAATGATCGGTGAGCAGGCGCGGCAGGCGCTGGGTGCCGCCATAGCCGGGGAGCAGGCGCAGGCGGATTTCGGGCTGGCCGAAGCGCGCGGTAGGCTCGGCGACGCGGTAGTGGCAGGCGAGCGCGAATTCCATGCCGCCGCCGAGCGCGACGCCCTGGATTGCGGCGATGCAGGGTTTGCCCATCTGCTCGATCTTGTTGAAGGCAAGCTGGGCGTTGTTGGGAAGGACGCGGGCTTCGTCCTCGTCGTGGATATCCTCCAGCATCTGGCGGATGTCTGCGCCGGCGACGAAGCTGGCGGTGCCTTCGCCGGTGAAGACGACAGCGACGATATCGTCCTTGCGGGCGAGATGCTCGGCGACGATCACCAGTTCGTCGATCGCGCGTTCGTTGAGCGCGTTCACCGGGGCGTTGGTGACGGTGACGGTGGCGACCCGTTTGCCGGGCGCCAAGCTGTTGTACTGGATAAGGAAATAGCGATAGCGGTCGAACAGCTGCTGCTCATCCGACAGGCGCTGGCGGCGCTGCCAGTCGTCGATGACCGTCTTCAGCTCTGCGAGGCTTTCCGGGTTCCGGAGCGTGCTTGCGTCGCCGAGGTCGCCGCCCTCCACCAGTGCGCGGACCATTCGGCGGACATATTTGCCCGAGCGGGTTTCGGGAAACTGGGTCACTTCCAGGAAGTCGGCCGGGACTGCGACTGCGCCCTTTTCGGTGCGGACGAGGTCGGTGAGGCGGCGCTTGTCCTCGTGGGTCAGGCGGCGGCCGGCGACGGGCGTGACGAAGGCGATGGGCGTCAGGCCCTTTTCGCGGTGCGGGGCACCGACCACCAGCACGTTTCCGACCGGCGAATTGGGGTCGAGCGCCTTGTCGCGCAGGATGGCGCCTTCGATTTCCTCGGTGCCCATGCGGTGGCCGGACACGTTGATGACATCGTCGGAGCGGCCGTGGAGGGAGAAGCTGCCGTCGGCGTGGCGGATCGCGAAATCGCCTTGGGTGTAGGCGGTTGCGCCCGGCCAGCGCTGCCAATAGCCCTTGGCCCAGCGGTCGAAATCGCCCTTCCAGCCCGGGTTCACCTTGCCGTCGGTCACGGTGAAGCCTGCAGCGTCTCCCCAGATGGTGCGGGCGAGATAGGGATAGGGCGCCTCGATGACGATCTCGCCCTTTTCGCCGGCCTCGGCCGAGCGGTGGCCGCCCGGCGCGTCGGCGTCTTCGACCCACACGTCCCCCAGCACCCAGGGCAGTGCCCAGGTGTGGGCGTCGGCGCGCAGGGGGTAATCGGTGTTGCCGTAGAAGTGGGTGAAGGCGATGCCGCCATGCTCGGTCGCCCAGTAGCTGTTGGCATACCAGGGAACGATATGCTCCATCCCGAAGGCCTGGACCGGCGGCGAGGTGGGCTCGGCGCAGAAGGTGGCGCAGCGCAAGGAGCCCAAGTCGTAGCGCTGGATATCCTTCAGGTTCTCGGGGTCGGACATGACCGACTTCAGGAAGGTGACGCCGGCCTTGAAGATGTTGACGCCATGCATTTCGATGGACGCGGCAAAGCGGCCCGAGTGGGGGAAGACGGGCGAGCCTTCGGTGATGAGCGTGGTGACGCGGTTGGTGAGGGAGGCCGAGATCAGGTAGCTCTGTCCGGTGATCCAGCCCGGATCGGCGACGACATACATGACGTCGCCGGGGCGTGCGTCGAAGGCGACCTTCATGGAGTGGGCGATGCCGGCGGTGTAGCCGCCCTGCACATGCACCACGCCCTTGGGCTTGCCGGTGGAGCCCGAGGTGTAGATGAAGAACATCGGATATTCGGCATCGAGCGGGCGGCACGGGGCGCTGGCCCAGATGGCACGGACGAAGTCCTGGTCCGGCAGCGCAAGCAGTTCGGCCTCGGTGGTGACGGCGAAACCCGCCGCGCAGGCGGCTTCGAGCAGGCGGTCTAGCGCCTTTGCGGTGAGATCGACGTCCCACTTGTCGCGTTCCGGGCGCCAGACGAGATCGGGCTGGGCGGTGTGGCGAACGACCACCACGGCCTCGACACGGGGCGGGCTGTCGACGAGGGCCGAGGCGATTGCGATCCGGGCCCTTGCGGCGCCCGCGGAGTCCATGCGGCCGGCTTCGCCAAGCTTCGTGAGCGCACGGCCGACGCCGCGCATCACGTCGGAGCGTTCGACCGTCATTTCGCCGGCAAGGGCTTCGCTGACGGCTTCGGAGATGGTTGCCTGGTCCTGCGGTTCGAGGCCGAGGGTCTGCAGCGTGTCGGCAAGCAGCTTCAGCGCGACGGGCACGGCGACGAAGTTGTCGAGCGCCGGGTCGGTGTAGGCGGTCTTGAAGGGAACCACCTGCGCGGTTCGCCACCCGCCATCGGCGGTGATGACGATGCGGGCGCCGGCATCGGCGATCCGGTCGGACAGGGTCTTGTCGGAAAAGCCGCCGAACACGGGCGTGTAGAGGATGCCGAGCCGCTTGGCCGCTTCCGTCCAGAAGATCTGCTGGGGGATCGAGGGCATGTTGAGGGCGATGCGGTCGCCGGGTTTCAGGCCCAGATCTTCGAGTGCGAGGGCGCATTTGGCGGTTTCCAGCAGCAGCATCCGGCGGGAGACCGGGTAGCAATCGACCGGGCCGCCACGGCCACCGTCGAGCGAAAGGTCCCAGCGGTCGCCTTCGAAGATGAGGGCTGCTTCGTCGCCATGACCGGCGAGCACATGGCGGTCGACTTCGTTGAAGCAGGCGTTGGTGCGACCGCCTTCGAACCAGCGATAGGCCGGCGCTTCGTCGGCATTGAAGGCGCGCTCCCACGGCATGGTGTCGGCCGGCAGGTTTGGCGCGACGGGGGCGAAGCTGGTCGCGTCCCACCCGCTGAAAGCACCCGTCTCGGAATCCTGGATGAGCCAAGCATTCACCTGCGGATAGAGCCAATGCAATGTCTGGCGGGCGATATCGCCATGGAAGGCACCCGGATCTGCGCGGCAGGCAGCCCGCATGGCTTCCCAGTCGGCGCGGGTGCGAACGGGGTTCACCTCTGCACCCGAGAAATCGTCGTCACTGCGTCCGGCCGGCCTGTCGAGCATGTGTCCACCATGTTCTGGGCCAGCTTTGAACTGGCAGTGAGGGCGAAGTGTGGAAAACTCTTTGAATGGAATTTTCTTACACCGAGCCGGTGCTTCGTTTATCGAAAATTGCGCCTCAAGCAACAATCCACTGAGTTAATGTCGTTCAATTGGTCGCGCCCAGACAACGCTTCGCCGCGCTGCACGGCCGAATCCGTGCAACTGCAGCATGGCTGACACAGGAAGCCATGCCACGTCTGGAATGGCAAGCGATGGGGCTAGAAGAACAGCTTCCGGATCGACACCTCAACCCGGCGGCCGACTGGATCGACCAGGTCCGGCTGGTAGTTGATCGGCGTTGCCCCTGCCCTGTCCTGAACCTCGATCCGGTCGTCGAACAGATTGTCGACACCGATCGACACGCGGGTGCCGCGTAACCAGGGCGCCTTGCGCAGCAGGGACCAGCGCTGGCCGAGATCTGCGAACAGGCGCAGGTTCACGGTTGTCAGGCTTGAAAAGGCAAGATCGTCTGCGGCCGGTGGCCCCTGGGGTGAGACCCGGACCTCGGTGCCGCTCTGCCAGTTCACCGTTATCCGGCCGCCAAGCCCGTTTCGGTTCACGGCTGCCCGGCCCTCCAGCAGGTGGCGGGGCACGCCGCCATTGCTGCCGGTTGCCGAGCCGTCGAGCAGGTCGAGTTCGGGCACACCGTCGCGGATGAGGATGCTGTCGGTGAAGCGCCAGGTGTGGAACAGGGAGAGCTGCAGCCGGCCTTCGCCGAAGGCAGCCGGGCGGCCTCCGCCGGCCGGACGGCCGGGG
>JBGTBK010000147.1:0-4000 GCA_041749355.1 Sandaracinobacter sp.
GTGCCGCCGGTTGCGAGCACATCATCCACCAGCAGCACCCGGGCGCCGCCGGGCACGGCATCGGCGTGCAGCTCCAGCCGGTCGCTGCCATATTCCAGGGCATAGTCATGGCCGATGGTGGCGGCCGGCAGCTTGCCCGGCTTGCGAACGATCGCCAGCCCCTTGCCCGTTGCGTGGGCGAGTGCGGCTCCGAACAGGAAGCCGCGCGCCTCGATCCCGGCAATCAGGTCGAAGTCGCCGGCACTTGCGGCAAGCGCTGCCGTGGTGGCGCGGAAGGCGGTGCCGTTGGCCAGCAGCGGGGTGAGGTCGCGGAACAGGATTCCGGGCTTGGGGAAATCGGGCACCACGCGCACCAGGGCTGCAAGGTCTGCGATCGAAAGCTGGGCAGGGGTCATTGCGGTCCTCAGGCAAACAGGCGGGGCGCGATTGCGCGCAGGTGGGCGGCGGCTTCGACCGGCCAGTGGCTGCGCGGCGTGACGATCGCGCTGTCCAGCGCCACTTCCCAGCCTTCGCGGCTGGGTGTTGTCAGCGGATGTGTGGCCAGACGGGCGCAGAGTGCTGCGATCATCTTCTGCGCGCGCTGGTTGTTGGCGGCCATCACCTCAAGCACGGCGCTGGTGGTGACGGTCGCGTCGGCGTGCACCGCTTCGTCCCGCCAGCTGTCGAAGTCGGTGACGAAGGCGGCGATTGCATAGGCCATCTCGGCCTCGCGGGCGAGGACGGCCTCGGGCATTGCGGTCATCCCGACCACGTCGAGCCCTTGCGCCTTTGCCATCCGGCTTTCGGCGCGGGTCTGGAAGCGGGGGCCGTCGATTGCGAGATAGGTTCCGCCGGCCCGGGTGGCGCTGCCCGTTGCCGTGCCAGCGGCTGCCACATGGTCGGCAAGCTCGGTGACGACGGGATCGGCAAGGCTGACATGGGCGACGATTCCGCCGCCCAGGAAGGTTGCGGGCCGGCCGTGGGTACGGTCGACGATCTGGTGCGGGACGGCAAGGCTGCCCGGTGGCAGATCCTCGGTGAAGCTGCCGCAGGCCGCGACCGACACGACCGCGGCGCAGCCGGCTGCCTTCAGGGCCGCGATGTTGGCGCGGTAGTTGATCTCGGCTGGCGCGATCCTGTGGCCGGGCCCGTGGCGGGCGAGGAAAACGACGGGAAGGCCTTCGATTGCACCTTCCACCAGAACGTCGGACGGCCAGCCCCAGGGTGTCTCCTGCGCCCGCCGGTGCAGGCCGTCAGGCGCGGCAGGTGGTTCCAGCCCCTGCAGCCCGTAAAGCCCGCTGCCACCGATGATTCCGAGCTTCATGCGTCCCCCTGCCGTGCGCCGAACTTGCCGCCTGCCTCAGGGCGCGTCGAACAGCTGGTTCAGATAGGCGGCGAGCCTGAGCCCGCCCTTGGTCAGCTGCCGCCGCACCGTGTCGCGGTGTGCGAAGACATAGGCGTAGCCCAGCTCGGGGGTGGCGGGATAGAGGCGCTCGCGTTCTTGCGCGCTGTCGGCAAGCCATTGGGCGGGGTCCGCGCTCGACCAGTCGCGCAGCTGGGCCGGCGTTGCGGCCGCAAGCAGCCACTGCGTCCATTCGGTGTAGGACAGATTCTCGTTGTCGACGAGGTCGCCGTCCCAGACTGCGTGCAGGTTGGTCGGCTTGCCGAACCATGTGACCTTCACGTCATTGCCGCCCCGGTCGTCGCCGCGGCCCACGTGCAGCGGCTGCGACAGGTCGCCCACGATGTGGACAATGAAGCGCAGGGCCTTCTGGCGTTCGGCCAATGGAGCCTTGGGGTCGCGTACGGTTGCCGAGAAGCGCTTGAGGGCCGTAAGTGCGTCACCCTGCGGGGGCGCGCCGACGTCTGCGTAGGTCTTGCCGGTCGGGACCGTCACATAGTGCCAGGGGCTCGCCTCCTTCTGCCAGAAGCTGTCGGGCGAGGAGCGCATGAAGTCGGGCCAGGTGGACGCTTCGGCCAGGCTTTCGCTGCCCAGTATGTCGGCGAGGCCGGCCCGCGCCTTTGGCCCCAGATGTTCGTCGGCGATCGCGCCTGTCACTCGGTGGCCGGTCTGGCTCCAGGCCAGTGCCGGGGTGGCCGCAAGCGCAAGGGCTGCGAGGACCAGGGTGCGGATCATATGGCCTCCAGCGCCTGGGCGAAGTCGGCGACAAGGTCGCCCGGGTCTTCCACGCCGATCGAGATGCGGACCAGATTGTCGGAAATGCCGAGCGCCGCGCGCCGCGCTTCGGGCACCGACAGGTGGGTCATGGCAGCCGGTGCCGAGGCGAGCGTCTCCGTGCCGCCAAGGCTGACGGCGAGCTTGGCGATGGTCAGCGCGTCGAGGAAGGCAAAGGCCTCGCGCTCCCCGCCCTTGAGATACAGCGAGAAGGTGGAGCCCGCGCCCGTGCAGTGGCGGCGGTAGATGTCACCCTGGCGTCCGGGGTCGTTGGCGAGGAAGCCCAGATAGCCGACGCGTTCGACCTTCGGGTGGTCGGCCAGGAAGGCGCAGACCTGCTCGGCGTTGGTGCCCGCCCGCGACATGCGGAGCTCCAGCGTTTCGAGGCTTCGAAGCAGCATCCAGGCCGTGTTGGGGTCGGTGATGGTGCCGATGGTGTTGCGCATCATGCGGATTGGGGTGATCAGCCGCTCTGTTCCCACGACGGCACCCGCCACCAGGTCGGAATGGCCGCCGGCATATTTGGTGAGGCTGTAGACGCTGAGGTCCGCTCCGTGCCGCAGAGGCTGCTGCCAGAGCGGCCCGAGGAAGGTGTTGTCGATCGCGATCGGCGGGGGTTCTGCTCCGAACAGCCGGTCGCGGGCTGTGCGCACGGCCTGCACGTCGACCAGCACGTTGGTCGGGTTGGCGGGGCTTTCCAGATAGATGAGCGCCACCCGGCCCTTTGCCTTCGCGGCCTGGAGGACGGCTGCGATCTCCGCTTCGGTTGCGCCTGCGGGAAAGTCCATCCAGCCCACCCCGAATCTGCCGAGGATCCGCGCGATGAGCGTCTCGGTTGCGGCATAGAGTGGGCCCGAATGCACGATCATGTCGCCGGGCTGGCAGAAGGTGAGGAGAAGGGTTGCGATGGCCGACATGCCCGAGGAGAAGCTCAGCGCGTCTTCGGCATCTTCCCAGATGGCGAGCCGATCTTCGAGGATTTCCTGGTTGGGCCCGTTGAAGCGCGAATAGACGAGGCCCTCCGCGCCGCCAGGTCGCTTGCCCGTCACGCCTTCGAAGTGGCGTTTGCCGGCTGCAGCCGATTCGAAGACGAAGGTGGAGGTGAGGAAGATCGGCGGCTTCAGCGATCCTTCGCTAAGTGTCGGGTCATAGCCATGGCCCATCATCAGGGTTGCCGGGCTTAGCTTGCGGTTGCCGATCGACACGATGTCGGGCCGGGGGCGGCGGCGGTTGTCGGGGGGTGTGTCGCTGTCCATGGGAATTGCTCCTGCTTGTTTCCTGCCTAGAGGTCTTTGGCGACAATTTCACGCCCCTGACCCATGTTGCACTGGGCCGACTTGCAAGCGTAACGTTCGGCAGAGATAGCAGCGACTGAACTTTGGACAGGGGAGACTGGTATGAGTGGCAATATTCTCGACGCGCTTGGCGGCATGGGCGGCCTGCAGCAGATGGCCTCCGAACTTGGGGTCGATGAGAAGACCGTGGCGGCCGGCGCTGCTGCCCTGCTTCCGGCCCTGATGGGCGGCTTCAAACAGCAGGCTGGCGCTGCTGGCGGAGTCGAAGGCTTGCTCGGCATGCTTGGCGGCATGGGCGGTGGCAGCCTGCTGGACCAGGTGCTGAGCCCGACGCCGACGCAAACGGCCCCGGGGCAGGACATCATTGCGCAGGTTCTGGGCGGTCAGCAGGGCGCACAGGCGGTTGCCGGCCATGCCTCCGCACAGTCGGGGATCCCGACTGACCTCATCATGAAGATGCTGCCGATGGTGGCGATGGCGGCTGCCGGCTTCATGGCCAAGTCGGCCAGCGCCGGAACGGGTGCTGCGGCCCCGGCCGAGGGCGGCCTCG
>JBGTBK010000148.1:0-13504 GCA_041749355.1 Sandaracinobacter sp.
GGCGGGTGCCGGTTTCGGGCGGCGGCCGCGTGGGGCGGGCGCTGCGGCGGCTGCGGCTTCGGGGAGGCCGATGGACTGTTCCTCGACCGACTTGGTTGGGCCGGTGGCCGAGCGGCGGGGGATTTTCTGGCCGGTCAACTTTTCGATCTGGGCGATGGCTTCGGCGTCTTCCGGGGTCACCAGGGTGATGGCGACGCCTTTCTGGCCGGCGCGGCCGGTGCGGCCGATGCGGTGGACATAGTCGTCCGGGTGCCAGGGCGCGTCGTAGTTGAAGACGTGGCTGACGCCCTTGATGTCGAGCCCGCGGGCGGCGACGTCGGAGGCGACGAGGATGTTGATTTCCTCGGCCTTGAAGCGGTCGAGTTCGCGGATGCGGTCTGCCTGTTCCATGTCGCCGTGGATCTGGCCGACCTTGAGGCGGCTGCGCTTCAGGCTGGCGGCGAGGTCGCGAACGGTGGTCTTGCGGTTGCAGAAGATGATGCCGGTTCGGACGTCGTCGGAGAAGATGAGGTCTTTCAGCACGTCGCGCTTGGAGCGGCTGTCGGTGAGGACGATGCTTTGGGCGATGTCGGCGTTGGTGGTGGCCGGGCGGCTGACTTCGACCATCTTGGGGTTGGTCATGAAGCAGTCTGCGAGCTTCTTGATCGGCGGCGGCATGGTGGCCGAGAAGAGGAGGGTCTGCCGTTCGGCCTTGATGAGGGTGCAGATCTTCTCGACATCAGGGATGAAGCCCATGTCGAGCATGCGGTCGGCTTCGTCGATGACGAGCACGTCGACACCGGAGAGCAGGATCTTGCCGCGGGCGTGCTGGTCCATCAGGCGGCCCGGGGTGGCGATGAGGACGTCGACACCCTTTTCGAGTGCGCGGTCCTGGTCTCCGAAGGCGACACCGCCGATGAGGAGGACCATGGAGAGCTTGTGATACTTGCCGTATTTCTCGAAATTCTCGGCGACCTGGGCGGCGAGTTCGCGGGTCGGTTCGAGGATCAGGCTGCGCGGCATGCGCGCGCGGCTGCGGCCTTCGGCGAGGATGTCGATCATTGGAAGAACGAAGCTGGCAGTTTTTCCGGTGCCGGTCTGTGCGACGCCGATGAGGTCGCGGCCCATCAGGACGGGCGGGATGGCAGCGGCCTGGATTGCGGTCGGCTCAGTGTAGCCGGAGTCCTCGACGGCCTTCAGGAGGGCGTCGGAAAGGTGCAGATCGGAAAAGGGCAAGAAGGGGTTCCTTGGGCGTGCGGCAGTCGCACGAAAGGCGTCGCAAAGAGGGCGGCGCACGGCGCGCCATAGCGCGTGGGGGCCAATAAGGAAAGGGCTGGAGCCGTGATGCGGGGTGGAGGGGAGCAGATTCGAACCCGTGAGGGTTCGCAAGCGCGACCGCGCGCCGGCGCCAATGCGCCGCCCCGTCCGGAGGCCCATGGCCGTGAGGGAAGAAAGTCCCGAACCCGTGAGGGTTCGCAAGCCCGACCGGGCGCCGCGGCCAATGCCGCGCCCCGTCCGGAGGCCCACGGCCGTGAGGACAAAAGACTGTCGGGTGGGAGGGTCAGCGAAAAGGGGGAGCGGCATGGCCGCTCCCCCCTCGCTCGCGGGCGGTTGTCCGCCCGTCCTCCCCATCAACTCAGAAGCGGAAACCGGCCGCGATGCCGTAGCGGCGCGGTTCCAGGGTGAAGATGTTGGTGAACAGACCCGAGGACTGGTCGGTCACGTAGAGGCCTGTGATTGCCTGGTTGTCGGTGATGTTCTGGATGTAGCCGCGGATGAACCAGGCATCGTCCTGGCCGTTGATCTGGACCTGGGCGTTCATCACTTCATAGGCATTGATGCGGTTGATCGGGCCGTTGAAGATGTTGCCATAGGACTGGCCGGTAAAGTTCAGGTCCCAGCGCGGCACGATGGTCATGCCGTTCTGCAGATCGACCGTGTACTGGACACCCAGCGACACCTTGTATTCGGGTGCCTGCGGAAGGTCGCGGCCGCGCAGGTTCTGCTCCACGCCCACCGGCGTGACGGAGACACCGGCTGCCGGGTTGGCCGACAGCGCCGTCAGCACGCCGCAGACGCTGAAAGCGCCGGTTGCGCCGTTGATGCCGCTGCCAGTCGGGAAGGCGGTTGGCGCCCGCAGCCCGGCCCCGGCCTGAAGGCCCGGGATGGCGCCGGCGTTGATCGCCTGGTTGGCGCCGGCAACGAAGCCGTTCGAGATGGCGGCGTTGCCGACATTCGAGGTGACTGCGCAGTTTGCGCCGTTGGTGATGTCCTTGATGATCACGGCGTCGCTGCGGCCGCCGCTGGGATCGCGCGGGTTGGCGACGAACAGGTCGGAGGCGACTTCGGTGTTCAGGTAGCTGAAGCCGAGGTTGACCGCGAGCGGCGGGATCGGACGGATCACGCCTTCGACTTCAACACCCCAGATGTTGGCGTCGACATTGTCGTTGATCGAGGTGCGGTTGACGATCCGGCTGAGCTGCAGGCCCTTGTACTTGTAGTAGAAGGCGGTGAGGTTCAGCTGGAGGGTGTCGTCGAGGAAGCGGTTCTTCGAGCCGATTTCGAAGGCATCGACGAATTCCGGCGCGAAGCTGTCGGGTGTTGCAAACACCGGCGACAGCGGCGGGTTGATGCCGCCCGACTTGTAGCCCCGCGAATAGGAGGCATAGAGCAGGTTCTGGTCGGTCACCTGCCAGTCGACCACGAGGCGGCCCGTCCATTCCTTGAAGTTGACGGTGCGCTCCTGGAAGAGCTGGTTGCCCGGAGTTCCGGGGTCGGCATCAAAGCTGCCAACAAACGGGCTGTCGAAGGCGTTGGTGACGCCATAGGGCACCGGGAAGTTGGCAAGGGTGGTGCGCGCGCGAACGAACTTGCGGTCGTTGTTGTAGCGGATACCGGCCGTGATCTTGACGGTGTCGGTCAGGTCGAAATAGCCCTCGCCGAACAGGCCCCAGGTGTCGAGCGAGTAATCCTGCTGGTTGTTGCGGAAGTAGGGCGTGCCCAGATAGACGTTCGGGAAGGTGACATTGCCTGCCCCCTGCTGGCCAAGTGCGGTGGCAGTTCCGAGCACGCCGGCGATATAGTCGATGCCGAAGCTGTTGACGTAATAGTCGAGATTGGTTGTTGTCAGCTTGCTGTAGATGCCGCCGACGAGGAAGTTGAACCGGCCATCGAACTGGCTGGTGAAGATGAGTTCGCCGGTCCAGGCTTCGCTGTTGTAGCTGGAGCGGTCGAAATCCTGCGGCGTGGCATCGCACAGCGCGTTTCCGCCGAAAGCGCCGGTGCCGGACGGCTCGGTCTCGGAGGTGCAATAGACGCCGCCATTGGCGCCATTGGGCAGAAGCGCGTTCAGCACGTCGCCGAACTGGGTCAGCGCGGGTCCGGCGGCGCCGTTGGCAAAGGCCTCCAGCGTGTTCAGGCCCGTGGCATAGCCGGCCGGGTTCCCCACCGAGAGGTTGTAGTCCTGCCGGCTGTCGACGCTGTTCTTCTGGTACATGCCCGAGGCCTTCATCCGGATCGAGCCGAAATCATGCTCGATGCGGGCCATCGCCTGCAGTTCGTCGGTGAAATATTCGGGCGTGAAGTCGGTGTTGACCTGGCGCGGATCGGTCGGGTTCACGACGCCGGTGTAGGCGTCCGGCCCGTAGATGCTGCCAAGGCCGAGCGCACCGATTCCGGCGCCGCCCTGGGTGGTGAGGAATTCCCGCGAGGAGAGAGTGCCGACGAAGGTGGAGTTGGCGTTGGTCGTCTCGTTGGCGCGGCGGCCGGGAAGGCAGCCCAGCACGCCGGTCGGGTCGCGCTGGCAGAGCTGCTTCTGGATCCGCATCCGGCTGTCGTCCTCACGGAAATAATAGCCCATGAGGTCGATGGTGGTCGCGTCGGTCGGCTCCCAGCGGAACGACCCGCGGATGGCATACATGTCGCGGTCGTCGATGCGGTTGCCGTCGAAGAGGTTCTCGGTGTAGCCGTCGCGCGTCAGGTAGAAGCCGGCGACGCGGATCGCCATGGTGTCGCCGAGCGGCACATTGACCATGCCCTGCAGGCGGATTTCGTTGAAGTTGCCGTAGCTGCCCTCGCCCGAGGCCTTGAAGCCCGAGGCATCCGGCTTGGCGGTCACGAAGTTCACGACGCCCGAGGTGGCGTTGCGGCCGAACAGCGTGCCCTGCGGGCCGCGCAGGACTTCGACGCGCTCGAGGTCGAAATATTCGGTTTCGAAGATCCGGGTTCCGAACAGCGGCATGTCGTTGGTGGCGATGCCGGTCGCGCTGTCGCAGGTGCCGCCGACGCACAGGTCGCCGATGCCGCGGATGGTGAAGCTCGAGCCGGTGAAGTTGCCCTTTGTGAAGGTGATGTTGGGCAGGCTGAGCTGGAGCTGGCTGGCGTTGTTGATCTGCTTCTCGGTCAGGGCCTCGGCCGAAAAGGCCGACACTGCGATCGGCACGTCCTGCAGGCTCTGCGCCTGCCGCTGGGCGGTCACGATGATATCTTCGACACCGCTCGACGTCGAAGCCGTCTGGGCGTGCGCGACGCCGATGAGCCCCTGGATGGAAACCGCTGAAACAAGCGCTGCCTTGATGGCCAGCCTGGATGCCTTCATTTGCAAAGTCCTCCCCAATCCTTCGACGCCATGTGCGCCCTATATGGCCGGGGAAGGCGGAAAGATGGTGCACCCGTCCGGCCCGGCTGTCTTTGTCGACAGCTCTTGACAGCCCGCAGGTGGTTCTCCCGTCGGTCCTCCCCAGGCCGACACGTTATTGAAACAGCCTGACTCCGGCTTGTCCAGCCATGAGCGGCCTTTTCGCGCCCTAATCGAAATGAGGGCAACGGCCGTGCCTTTCGGGCAACATCTATCGTTTTCGCAAGGGTTTCGCCGGCCCAGAGCGCCAACCCTCGATCGGCCGCCGTCCAGCTCAGGGTTTTGCGCGCACCTGCCTGAGTTCGCTGATGTGGCTTACGCGACACGCTCCGCCCGCGCGGCTGATGATCCGGTCCTCGCCGGCGCAGAACTTCCCCGCCACCCTTGGCTGGTAATAAAAGCCGCCATAGTAGCTGAGCTGGGGGCATTGCTGGGCAAGCCCCAGCCGCCAGCGTCGGCCGCCCCGCATCACCAGGTCCACGGTCCGGGGATCGACGACGATCGCTCCGGCAATGGTCGATGCATCAATGCAGGCGGTGCGACTGGGCTTGCGCGGCTTCCACTGCTCGGCCGAGGCGGGCGGCATCGGGCGCACAGGCACAGCCCCCAGCTGTGCGGCCCCCAACTGAGCGGACACGGGGGAAGCCGCAGCGGCTGCGAGCAGGATCGCCACTACGCGCAGATGTCCCGGCATCAGGCCCTTGGTCCGCTGGTCTTCGTCATGGCCGCCACTTGCTCGGACCGGCTTGAACCGCTTGTGAACCCCGCCCGGCTGCCGATCAGCTGGCCGGCTTCACGAACTTCAGCGTCATGCGGTCGCTTTCCCCGATCGCGGCATATTTTGCGCGGTCCACATCGCCGTTGGCGAAATTCGGGGGCAGCATCCAGACGCCCTTGGCGTGGTCGGCCGTGTCCTTCGGGTTGGCGTTCACCTCGCTCTGAGCTGCCAGCTTGAAGCCGGCTGCTTCGGCCAGGCGGATCACTTCGCTGGTTTTCACATAGCCCGAGCGACGGCTTTCCGGGCTGTCGGCCCGGTCTTCGGGCATGCGGTGCTCGACCACGCCAAGCGCGCCGCCGGGCTTCAGGGCGGCGTAGAAGGCCTTGAAGGCTTCGGGTGCAAAGCCGGCACCGGTCCAGTTGTGCACGTTGCGGAACGTCAGCACCATGTCGGCCGAACCGGGGGCTGCAAGATTGCTCTCGATCCCCTTGCCAAAGCTGGTGACGGCAACCTTGCCATAGACGTCGGGGTTCGCGCCCATCTTCTGGATGAAGGCGTCCCGCTGGCGCTGCGCATTGGGCGAACCCATGGGATTGTTGTGCGCGGCGACATAGCGGCCCTTGCCGTTCAGCACGGGGGCAATCACTTCGGTGTACCAGCCGCCGCCGGGCGAGATTTCCACCACCGTCATGCCCGGCTTCAGGCCAAAGAAGGTCAGCGTCTCCACCGGATTTCGATACGGGTTGCGGGCCTTGTTGGCGTCGGAACGATGCGCGCCGTTCGCGGCAGCCTCGATCTGCGCGGTGGTGCGTTCGGCCGCAGCGGCGGATTTGGCAGCACCGGATTGGGCAAGAACGGGCTGGCCTGCCAGCGCGGTGACGGCAAGGATTCCGGCAATTGCAAGACGTGTCATCGGCTGCTCTCCCCTTCACGGTGCCTGCTGGCACCAGTCCGGGTCGTCACATAGGGATTGTGCCGCTATTGGCAAGCATATGGGATGGTCGGTCACTCTGGCAGGCGCTGGCGCGGCGCTTGCGCTGCTGTTGGTGTCGGGCTTCCTCAATGCCCGGCGTGGCATCGGCCGGCTTTCGTTCGTGCCCTGGGACTATGTTATGATTCTGTCCGCCATTTTCCTGCTGGCAGCGCTGGTGCGGATGGCTGTCCTCTGGCGCGACGGCTGGCCGCTCTAGGCCGGATGGGCTGCTACTCGAGGCGGAAGTCTATGGTCGTCACCACCCGGACCTTCTGGTAGGGCGTGTCGGTGCCCATGCCGGTCTCTCCGTCGCGCCCGGTGATCGAGAAGAGCCCCTGGGTCGCCTGCCGGATTCCACCCACCTGCGTGTCGCTGTCACGGGCGAACTGGTCGGCCGCCTCGCGCGCGCTCTTGGTCGCTTCTGCAATCATTTCGGGCTTCACTTCGTTCAGCTTGGTGAAGCTGTAGGACACGCCGCCGCCGCCATCGCTGTCGAGCGCCACGCCCTTGCGGATCATTTCGGCCTGGTTCGCAAAGGCCTTTTCCATCCGCTTCACGTCGGCCGTGCGGGCCAGGATGCGCTGGCGGATGGTGATGTTCAGCCGGCCCAGGTTGCCGTCATAATATTGGCTGACGGAGGATCCCCTGGCATGGATCTCGGCCGGGGTGAAGCCATTGGCGGCAAGAAAGGCGCGCACGGCTTCCGCGTCGGCATCGGCCTTGCCCTGCACGATCGCAAGGTCGCTGCCATTGGCCTGGGTTGCGATCGTCCAGGTGGCGAGGTCAGCCTCCACGTCGCGTTCGGCAACGCCGCGCACCGTCACAACCGCGTCCCCGCGCCGGATGTCGGACAGCCCGCCGGCAACGAACAGCCCGGCAAGCGCAAGCCCCGCCCCGATGAGTGCGCCCGAAACCACGGGCGAATTTGTCCAGTCCATCAGTTGCCATTTCCGAAAAGTTGCGCAGCCGATATGCAGCCCCCGCAGCCTGCGGCTGTCAAGCCCGGCTTCCGCTTGACAGCAGCGACCCTCGCGCCAGGTTCAGGGCGTTCCGGACAGGAGACACACGATGCCCCGCGCAGATTTCCGCTTCGCCTGGCGCAAGCGGGTGCACTTTCCCGAGATCGACGCGCAGGCGGTTGTCTACAACAGCCGCTATCTCGAATATTTCGACATTGCGCTGACCGAATACTGGCGGGCAGTCGGGCTTTATGACCAGACGGGCGTTGCCGGCGGGGTGGAATTCCACGTCGCCCGGGCGCTGGTCGAGTACAAGGCGCCGATCCAGCTCGACGAGGAAATCCTGATCTGCTGTCGAACCGACCGCATCGGCCGCAGTTCGATGACAATCGCGCTCGAGATTCACGGCCTCGCAAACGGCGAACAGGGGGACGATCTGCGTGCAACCGGCGAAACGGTGCAGGTGCATGTGGCCGAGGTTCGCGGGCCGTCAGCGCCCGTTCCGGGCTGGTTCGTCGACCTGTTCGAAGCCTATGAAGGCCGCACCCTGCAGCAACGGAGCCCAACATGAAGTATCTGCACACAATGCTCCGCGTGTCCGATCCGGAGGCGACGATCCGCTTCTTCAACCTGCTCGGCCTTCAGGAACTGCGCCGCTTCGACAACGAGGCCGGGCGCTTCACGCTCATCTTCCTTGCAGCGCCTGGCGACGAGGCGGCCCAGATCGAGCTGACGCACAACTGGGACGAAAGCGGATATGCCGGAGGGCGGAATTTCGGCCACGTTGCATATGCCGTTGAGAACATATATGAATCCTGCCAGAGATTGGCCGATGGCGGGGTTGTCATCAACCGGCCGCCGCGCGACGGCAGGATGGCGTTCGTCCGCTCGCCCGATGGCATCTCGGTCGAGCTGCTGCAGGCAGGCCCGCCGCTGGCCCCGGCCGAGCCTTGGACTTCCGCACCCAATATTGGCAGCTGGTAGTGCGCACTCTTCTTGCAAAGGCCTGAATCGCAGTTTAGAATCAGTATCGATCACAGGCTGGGGCAGACGCCTTCGCCGCACCACCAAGGGGGATCTCTATGAAACTCGGACTGACACTCGGCGCATTCTCGCTGCTCGCGACTGCAACCGCTGCCTCTGCACAGGCCGACGTCATGGTGACGTCCGATTATCTGAAGATGGGCTGGGAGCAGGTTTCCACCCAGGTTCCCTACGGCGACCTGAACCTGGCGACCGACAAGGGCGTCGAAACGCTCCGCACGCGCGTCAAGGCCGAAGCCGGCAAGATGTGCGGCACGTCGGACGGCAGCGCCCGAAACACCATGAACCGCAACACCTGCTTCGATTCGGTGATGGCCTCGGCCGAGCCGCAGATCGTGAAGCTTGCAGCCGACGCCCGCGCGCGCTGAGCTGCTGACCGGACCGGCTCGGCCATGGCGCCCCACCCCCGGATGGGGTAGACGGGCACCATGACCGAGCCTGTTCGAATCCCGGTATTGTCGGACAATTATGTCTGGCTGCTGCCCTATCAGCCCGGGCTTGCTGCCGTCATCGATCCGGCGGTCTCGGAGCCCATCTTGGCCGAAGCCGAGGCCCGCGGCCTTTGCATAACCCATATCCTGAACACCCACTGGCACCCGGACCATGTGGGCGGGAACCTTGCGATCAAGGCCGCGACCGGCTGCGCTGTCGTCGGCCCGGCCGGAGAGGCTGCGCGCATCCCGGGGCTCGACCGCGCGGTCGATGAAGGCGACAGCGTCGCACTCGGCGATCTTGTAGCCGACGTGCTGTTCGTCGGCGCCCACACGGCTGGCCATATTGCCTATCACCTGCCGGCCGCCGGGTTGCTGTTTCCGGGCGACACACTGTTTGCCATGGGCTGCGGCCGCCTGTTCGAGGGAAGCGCTGCCGACATGTTTGCGGCAATGGCAAAGCTGAAGGCGCTGCCGCCCGAGACGCTGGTCTGCTGCGCGCACGAATACACCCTGTCCAACGCCCGTTTTGCGGCTACGGTGGAACCGGACAATGCCGCCCTGCAGGCCCGGCTGGCAAGCGTCGAGGCCGACCGTGCCGCGGATCGGCCGACCGTTCCCTTCCGCCTGCGGGAAGAGCTTGAAACCAACCCGTTCCTGCGGGCAGAAACGTCCGAGCAACTGGGGGTCCGGAGGAGTGCAAAGGATGTCTTCTGAACGCCGCCCACTGGCAGCCGCCTTTCTGATCGCACTTGCCTTCGCCCAGCCAACCCTTGCCGAAAAGGCGCCACCCACCGATCCGGCAACGCTGAAGGCGACGGGCGAGCCGCAGGCCTGCATTTCCAACCGGGCAAATGTGTCGAGCAAGCCGGCCGGACAGTCGGTCCTTATGTTCCGGACAGGCGCGAACAGCTGGTTCCGCAACGACCTCAGAGCCCGTTGCCCCTCGCTTCGGGACGACCTGATCCTCGTCTTCCGCTCGACCGGCTCGCAATATTGCGAACTCGACACGTTCGACGTGGTCGACCCGTTCAGCCGGATCAACTTCGGGGTCTGCTCGCTTGGCAAGTTCACGCCTGTCGAGGTTCCGAAGGGCACCCGCTTCTAGGCCGATTTTCGCTGACGCGCTGACCTTCATTTGCGCTCGCGCGCGGGTCGGACTATCCCGCGCCCCATGATCGTCACCCGCTTTGCGCCGTCGCCCACGGGGCGCCTTCACGTCGGCAATGTCCGCACCGCCCTTCTGAACTGGCTGCTGGCCCGCCAGGCCGGCGGGCGCTTCCTGCTGCGCCTGGACGACACCGACACCGCCCGGTCGACCGAGGAATTTGCCCAGTCGATCCGTGACGACCTGGCCTGGCTGGGGATGGCGCCCGATGCCGAGGAAAAGCAGTCGGCCCGGATGGCGCGCTATGCCGAGGTGCTGGAGCAGTTGGCATCGGCCGGCCATGCCTATCGCGCCTATGAAACCCCTGAGGAGCTTGACCTGAAGCGCAAGGTGCTGCTGGGGCGCGGGCTGCCGCCGGTCTATGACCGTGCCGCGCTGGCGCTGACGGCCGACGACCATGCCCGCTTCGAAGCGGAGGGCCGGCGCCCGCACTGGCGCTTCAAGCTGGATCCGGCGCTTCCGCACGCGTGGGACGATCTGATCCGCGGCCCGTCGCGGATCGATGTGCCCTCTCTGAGCGATCCCGTGATCCGCCGGGCGGACGGCAGCTGGCTGTATATGCTGCCGAGCGTGATCGACGATGTGGACATGGGCGTGACCCATGTGGTGCGCGGCGAGGACCATGTGACGAATACCGGCATCCAGCTGCAGATGTTTGCTGCGCTGGCCGCGCTTGGAATTCGCGGCCATGCTGAAACGGTGGCCGACTTCCCGAAGTTCGGCCATGCGGCGCTCCTCACCGGCGCTGACGGAGCGCTGTCCAAGCGACTGGGCTCCATCGGCGTTTCGGAATTCCGGGACCGAGGCATCGAGCCGATCGCGGTGAAGGCGCTGCTGGCGCGCCTGGGCACCAGCCAGTCGGTCGAACCCGTCACGTCTGACGCGCCCTTGATCGAGGGGTTCGACATTGCGAATCTCGGGCGTGCGACCGCCCGGTTCGACGAAGCCGATCTGGAGCGGCTGAACGCGGCCATCCTGCACCACATGCCGCATTCGGATCTGGCGGGCCGCACCAGCCTGACGGAAACCGAATGGAATGCGGTTCGCGGCAACATCGCAAGCGTGGCCGAGGCCGAGCAGTGGAAGGCCGTGATCCGCGGGCCGATCGCTGCACCGGAACAGTGCGAGGAGGACCGCGCCTATCTGGCAGCCGCCGCCGAGACACTTGCCGGCCTGCCCTTCGATGCCGGTGTCTGGAGCGCGCTGACCGAGGCGTTGAAGGCCTCCACCGGCCGCAAGGGCAAGGCGCTGTTCGCGCCGCTCAGGTTGGCGCTGATGGGCACCACAACCGGGCCCGACATGGCGACCTTCCTGCCGCTGATCGGCCGCGACGAGGCGCTGGCACGGTTGAAGGGCTGATGCCGAGCTTCAGCCCCACCCAAGGCGGTAGTGGCGAGGAAAGGGCGTGCCTTCCCCATCCGGCGCTGCAAGCTGTCGCAACCCGGGTTTCGCAAGCAGCGGCGTCAGCATTGCCGGCAGGATCGCCTTGTTGATGCGGTCGCCCCAGCACAGGTGAAGCCCTTCGCCCCAGAGCGCATAGACGCCCCAGGGGCGGCCGGCGATGAAGCGGGTGGGTTGGTCCACCGCCTCTTCATCGAACATGGCCGACAGGTTGGCGGCGAGCACCATGGTGTTCGCAGCAACCTCGGTGTCGCCGATGCGGGTTGCGGTTGCGGCCCTGCGATAGAGGATCGGGTTGACGGGATTGAAGCGCAGCGCCTCCCACAGATGGTCGGCGACTCCGGCCTCGTTGCCGGCCTGGGCCAATGTGCGGGCGGCGGCAAAGGCCGTGGCGCGGCGCAGCAGTTCCTCCACCGCAAGGCAGCTGGCCTTCGACAATGTCGGGATGGCGCCTATCACGATGCCGATGATGTTGGCGCGGATGCCATCGGCGTCGAAGGCGGAAGCCCCGGCCTTGCCGGCAGCAACCGCCCGCCCCAGCAGCGTGTCGGGGCCAGCCGTGGCGGCGCTGGCGTCGATTGCGGCGTTCACCCGGTCCTTCGCGGCCATGGCGGCGGCCGTGATGGCGGGATCGACGGCGAGGTCAGAGAAGAGGAAGTGGAACATCACGGTCGCATCCGCGATCAGCTGCTCCGTCTCCATTTGCACGCCAAAGTACTGCTGCACCATCAGCGCCGGGATGCGAGCGGACAAGGCGGGAGGAAGGTCCACCTCCCGGCCAGCCAGAGCCGAGGCTGCTTCGGCGCGCGCCATGTCCATCACCCGGCCCAGATCGTCCGGCTTCACGATCGACCGCATCGCGTCGGTGTCGCGGCGATAGTCCGGCCCGTCCTGCATCCCCAGAAAGAAGTCGCGCCCGCCGGTCAGCATTCGCATGCGCGGGCCATAGACCACCTGGAACTGGTCCTGCCGCTCGATGACCGCGTGGAAATCGGCAGCGCGGGTGACCAGCAGGCTGCCGTCGCCCTCATAGCATTTGATGAGGTTCTGTTTCAGATGCAGGTGGGGCTTGGCAAAGCGGAGCACAGCCATCGCATTGCGCTGCCCGGCGGGCGAGGCGAGAACTGCCTGCAAGCGGGTCTTGAAGCCACCCCTGGCTGCGAGGAAGCCGCCGCCGAGCCCGGACACCCCGTCGAGCGCTGCCATGAAACGCGAAGTGCCGCTCATGTGGGGTCAACCACTCCTGTCCCGATCATGCGCAGCGCCGTCATCGAGGGCGCGAAGAAATAGTCGCCGCCGCGCGTGCTGACGAATTGCGGCAGGCCGGATGCGATAAACGGCGGCTTTTCCCTATCCGGCGCCGCAATCACGAAGCGCGCGCCCGGCTGGTGTGCGCCGACGATCGGGCAGGCGTCGTTGCCGCTGTTGAAATCCAGCCCGTAGTTCATCCACTGCTGCTGCACGAATTCGAACTGGCGGAACAGGTTGGCGCAGTGCGCCAGCAGCACGATGCCATGTTCGCCCTGCGGGTCGCCCCGCCCGCCATAGGGCAGCCCGCGCCTGAGGATCCGTCGGCGGTTGTTGAGCGCCGAGCCCATCCGGTTTTCAGGCCCCTGGTCCCACAAGGGGTCCAGCATGTCGCGCGTATTGGCCCGGCGGATGTGGGCGGTGACCGGGCATTTCGTGCCGTCGATGTCGTCGAGGAAGGTGAAGCTGGTGATCTTCTCCAGCCACGCCTTGCTTCCGGGTTTCCATTGCGCATTGAACTGCTGGTGGGCCTGCAGGGTGGGGGCCAGCACCAGCGGAACCCCGTCGGGCCAGCGGCCGGCCATCTTCGCCTTCAGCAGGGCCGCTGCTTCGCCGAGGTCGGAAATGCCCCAGGTTGCCGCCAGCCCCTTAGCCCGGGCTGCAATCCACTGGTCCCAGGCGTCGAGGTTCTGGTGCAGCTTGCGATAGGCAAAGAAGCTGCCGTTGCGGCTGAAATCGAGCGGCATGGCGCCGCCCGCCACTTCCTGCGCTTCGTCGGTCCAGCCCAGGATGAACTCGCCAGGAGCAAGCGGCCGCCAATTGCCCTTCCCGTCGACTGCGCCCTGGCCCACGCAGCGCTGCAGCTCCTCGCGGCCGGGATACTGGCCCTCGAACACAGGGTCGCCGATCGCGTCTACGAAGCCGAAATGCTCGGTCGGCTGCGGCTG
>JBGTBK010000149.1:0-2516 GCA_041749355.1 Sandaracinobacter sp.
GGTCTGCACGCCGCCGTCGGTCGCCGCGCGCGCAGCCTGCGCGATGTTCGCGGTTGCGCGGCCGCTTCCCTTGCGCTCGCCAAACTGGCCCACGATTGCCGCGATCTCCTCGCCGTTCAGTCGGTCCAGCAACCGCCGCGCGCGTTCGGAAATCTCGCTGTCGCTCATCGTCTCGGGCGTGTGATCAATTCCGAAGGCAGCCAGCCCGGGATAGCTGTTCACGCTGCGGTAGATCGCGCCGAGTGCCGGGTCGGCCGCAAGGAACAGCGGCACATTCTTGCCCGCCAGATAAGGCCTGAGCGCCCGGTCGACCGCGCGGCAGAACTGCCCCAGCAGCCCGCGCTGGCCCGACGAGGTGTCGGTGCGCCGGCTTTCGGTCTTGACCCCCATCGACGACTTGCCAAGTGCCTCGGCAGCGCTCTTCGGCAGGTCTGCGACCTTCACTTCGGTTGCCGGCTGTTCCGCCGTCAGTTGCAAAAGCCGCACATGGCCTTCCGCGAGCGCAAGCACATAGGCGCCCTGCCCGAAGGTGACAGCGCGCAGCAGCGGCTTCAGGTGGAACCGGTCCGACACCGCAACCGACGGCGTCAACCGGTTCGGCACCCGGAAGCTCAGCAGGCTGGTGGGCGTTGCATATATGGCAAGACTCACCGCCTGGAAGCGCCAGAACTCGTCATCTTCCACCAGCTCTGCCAGGGCCTCGTCGATGGCGCCGACACTGCGCTTGTCGTGCCCCGCCGCTTCCAGCTGGGCCCGCGCTTGGGAAGCCAGGTTCTTCAGAACCGTGCGATCACCCGAAATCTCGCCTGCAACCGGCGTGGTCGGCAGGAAGATCGAAACACTCGCACCATCCCTCGCGGCAGCAAGCGCCTGAAGGTCGCCTTCGGTTGGAATATCGACGTGCAGCAGCATGTTGGCTTTCCCCGTTCCTTTGTTTGCCCTGCCTTGCCTGCCCTGCCTTCCCATGTCCATCGGCAACGGCGATTGTCATGAAAGCACAATCACCCGACCGCTATTGGCGAAAGGGTTACAACGCAGGAGAGAAATGATGGGACAGCTTGTGGTACTCGGGTTCGATGGCATGACTGCCGCCGACGAGGTTCTGGCCAAGGTGCGCAGCCTGAAGGCCGAGCATCTGATCGATCTCGAGGATTCGGTGATCGCGGTCCGCGACGCCGACGGCAAGGTGCAGATCAAGCAGGCGCTGAACCTCACCGCGCTCGGCGCGTCGTCGGGCGGGCTTTCGGGTGCCTTCTGGGGCACGCTCGTTGGCCTCCTGTTCCTGAACCCGCTCGCCGGCATGGCAATCGGCGCAGCATCCGGCGCCGGCGCCGGCGCGCTCTCGGGCCGGCTGATGGACTATGGCGTGAACGACGAGTTCGTGAACAAGCTGTCCGAAACCATCCCCAACAACTCGTCCGCCCTGTTCGTGCTGGTGCGCGACGTGACCATGGACAAGGTGGTCGACGCGATCCAGCCCTGGAACCCGCGGGTTCTCAACACCTCGCTTTCGAAGGACCAGGAAGCAGCACTGGTCGAAGCGCTCAAGGCCGCAGCCTGAGGAGCGCCGGGGTCAGCGCGCCGCGCTGGCCCCGGCCGCCTTCACCGTCCTGTCGAGGAACGCCTCGATCGTCTTCCACATGTGCGCGGCAAGCGCCGGATCGCGGATCGCGTGGGTCTGGCCGGGATAGAGCATCGTCTCGAACGGCTTGCCCGCCCGCTGCAGCGCGCCCATCATCTTGGCCGAATGGTCGAACACGACATTGTCGTCGGCAAGACCGTGGATGACCAGCAGCGGCCGCGCCAGCCGGTCGGCCTTCAGCGTCACGTCAGAGGCCGTGTAGGGCCCCTTGTCGGTCGCCGGATTGCCCAGATAGCGCTCGGTGTAGTGGGTGTCATAGAGCGTCCAGTCGGTCACCGGCGCACCTGACACGCCGGCGGCAAAGGCGGTCGGATGCTCGGTCATCAGCCGCTGCACCATATAGCCCCCGTAGGACCAGCCATAGACAGCAACCCGCTCGGGATCGGCAAAGGGCTGCGCCTTCAGCCAGGCCAGCGCTGCCATCTGGTCGTCGACTTCGGGGAAGCCGAGCTTGCGGTGGATTGCGCCCTCGAACGCAGTGCCGCGGTTGGGCGTGCCGCGACCGTCCACCCGGAACACCGCCCAGCCCTTCTGCAGCAGATACTGGTGCAGCAGCGGTCCGAACTGTTTCGTCACCCGCTGCACGCCAGGCCCGGCATAGACCTCGAAGAACAGGGGAACCTTCTGGCCCGGCTTCAGCCCCGGCGGCAGCAGCAGCGAATAGTGCAGGTCGGTCGTGCCGTCGGCTGCCTTCAGCGTGCCGTAGCGGGGCGCCACATGGCTTCCCATCATCGCCGCATAGGGCATGTCCGCGCCGCTGATCTGGCGCTTCACGGTCAGCGGCCCCTGCCCTGCGGTCGCAAGCGAAACCACAGGCGGGCTGCTGGGCGTTGACCCGGTCAGCAGCATCGCGCTGCCGCGGGCGTCGGTCACT
>JBGTBK010000150.1:0-2084 GCA_041749355.1 Sandaracinobacter sp.
GGCCCGCACCCCCACCCGGCCACCCAACGGAACGATACGCTTGTGGGTGGCCGGGTGGGGGTGCGGGCCGGTGCCGACTGACGCTCTACAAAGTCAGCGCAGCGCGCCGCCGATGATCCGGTGCAGGCGGGAGTGGATCTGGTCGTTCGCGGCAATCAGTTCACGCCGCTCAAGCATCTTTTCCCCGCCGCGGAAGTCCGAAACAAAGCCCCCGGCTTCCTTCACCAGCAGCATTCCGGCACTGACATCCCAGTGGCTCAGCCCCTGCTCCCAGAAGCCGTCGTATCGGCCGGCCGCCACCCAGGCGAGATCGAGGCTGGCAGCGCCGAAGCGGCGGACACCCGCCACTTCCGGGATCACCTTGTTCAGGATCTGCTCGAACTGCGGCTGGTCGCCATGGCCCTTGTAGGGAATGCCCGTCGCGACCAGCGCTTCGGAAAGATCCCCACGCCCCGAAACCCTGAGCCGCGCATTGTGCAGCCAGGCCCCGCGCCCGCGCTCGGCCCAGAAGCTTTCGTCGGTCAGCGGCTGATAGACGATACCGGCCACCTGCACGCCCAGATGCTCGACCCCGATCGAGATCGCGAAATGCGGGATTCCGTGCAGAAAGTTCGACGTGCCATCCAGCGGATCGATGATGAAACGCGGGGAGTTTTCCTCCTCGCCCGGGATCTCGCCGCCCTCTTCCAGCAGGAAGCCCCAACCCGGCCGGGCCCGGCAAAGCTCCTCCACCAGCGTCTGTTCGGCTGCCTTGTCGGCCTGGCTCACGAAGTCCGCAGGCCCCTTGCGGCTCACCTGCAGCTGGGCAACCTCGTTGAAGTCACGCCGGAGCCTTGGCGCAGCCTTCCGGCAGGCCCGCTCCATGACAGTGATGATGGCCGACTGGGCTGACATCTATTCTTGCTTCCTGACGGTCGAGGGCATCAATCAGCCCGCCGCACATAGGCTTGCTCATACACGTCGACAACAATGCGCGTGCCCGAACCGATATGCGGCGGCACCATCACGCGCACGCCATTTTCCAGCACCGCCGGCTTGTAGGAGGACGAGGCCGTCTGCCCCTTCACCACGGCATCGGCTTCCACGATCAGGGCTTCCACCTGCTCGGGCAGCTGCACCGAAAGCGGACGCTCCTCGTAAAGTTCCATGGTCACGTCCATGCCGTCGGTCAGGAAGGCCGCTGCCTCCCCCAGCAGGTCCTTGGGCAGGGTCACCTGGTCGTAATTGTCCTTGTCCATGAACACGAGGTTGTCGTCTTCGGCGTAGAGATACTGGAAGTCCTTGGTGTCGAGGCGCACCCGCTCCACCGTTTCGGCCGAGCGGAAGCGGACGTTGGTCTTCCGGCCGTCGATCAGGTTCTTCATCTCGACCTGCATATAGGCGCCGCCCTTGCCGGGCTGGGTGTGCTGGGTCTTCACAGCCCGCCAGATGCCGCCTTCATATTCGATGATGTTGCCGGGACGGATGTCCACGCCGCTGATCTTCATGGGAATTCACCTGTGGTGTTGGAAAGAGCAAAAGAGTGGCGGGCCCTTAGCCGGTTGGGGCGGTCTTCTCAAGTGTGGTGGCGCGGACAGGAAATTCGCACGGCATCGCCAACGCCTGTCGAATCCCGGCTGGCCCTTGCGTCTTTGCTGTTGAAGGATGCACTCCTGCTGCCTTCGCCAAACGGAGCAAAGTGATGAAATATGCCCTTCTGATTTACGAGGATGAAGCAACCTACGGCGCCGAGGACAGCGCCGAAATGCAGGCCATCGTCGGCCAGCATGGAGCCTTCGTCGGCGAGCTCGGCACCGCCTTTTCCAGCGGCGCAGGCCTGTGCCGGTCCGAAAGCGCAACAACCGTCCGCCAGGCCTCAGCCGGCACAGGCCGCACAGTCCACGACGGCCCTTTTGCCGAAGGGCGCGAGCAGCTGGGTGGCTTCTACATCGTCGACGCCCCCGACCTTGATGCAGCAATCGCCTGGGCGCGGAAGCTGCCAATGGCCGGCAGGGGCGCCGTCGAAATCAGGCCGCTGATGACCGACGACGCCTGATGCCGCATTGGGCGGAGACGGCGATCCGCAGCTCGGGCGCGCGCCTCAG
>JBGTBK010000151.1:0-3343 GCA_041749355.1 Sandaracinobacter sp.
CGGTATGAATTTCTGCGCTGGGGCAGCACCGCGCGCCGCGCCGACCGCGGGCCCAGCCCGGGCAACCGGGCCAGCGCATTGGTCAACGCATCGATTTCGGGGGAAGCCATGGCAGCTTTATCGGTGTAATTTTTGACGCGCGCAACCTGTGCGGGCTTTGACACGAATGTTGGGCAGCACAGGCTTTGCGCGGTGCAGCATCTGGGCTAGACCAATTCGGCATATTGTCGAAATAATCGCAGGAATTGCCCCATGACCGCCATCGGCCACGACAGCCTGGATACGCGGCGCACGTTGACCGTCGCCGGAACGGAATACGCCTACTACAGCCTGGAGGCCGCCGCTGCACAACTCGGCGATGTCTCGCGACTGCCCTTCTCGATGAAGGTGCTGCTGGAAAATCTGCTGCGCTTCGAAGACGGCAGCACGGTCAAGGTGGCGGACATTCAGGCCATCGTCGATTGGCAGGAGCCGCGCACCAGCGCGCATGAAATCAATTACCGCCCGGCCCGCGTGCTGATGCAGGATTTCACCGGCGTCCCCTGCGTCGTCGACCTCGCCGCGATGCGCGACGCCATGACCAAGCTCGGCGGCGACCCGCAGAAGATCAACCCGCTCGTCCCGGTCGACCTCGTCATCGACCACTCCGTGATGGTCGATGAATTCGGCACGCCGGTCGCCTTCGAACACAATGTCGAGCTGGAATATGCCCGCAACATCGAACGCTACGAATTCCTGCGCTGGGGCTCGACCGCGCTCCGCAACTTCCGCGTGGTCCCGCCCGGCACCGGCATCTGCCACCAGGTGAACCTCGAGTATCTGGCGCAGACCGTGTGGGTCTCGGAAAGCGCCGACGGGAAGATGATCGCCTACCCCGACACGCTGGTCGGCACCGACAGCCACACCACCATGGTGAACGGGCTGGGCGTGCTGGGCTGGGGCGTCGGCGGGATCGAGGCCGAAGCCGCGATGCTGGGCCAGCCCGTCTCCATGCTGATCCCCGAAGTCGTCGGCATGAAGCTCAGCGGCACCATGGCCGAGGGCATCACGGCTACCGACCTCGTGCTCACCGTCACCCAGATGCTGCGCAAGAAGGGCGTGGTGGGCCGCTTCGTCGAATTCTACGGCCCCGGCCTCGACGCCCTCACGCTCGCCGACCGTGCGACCATCGCCAACATGGCCCCCGAATATGGCGCCACCTGCGGCTTCTTCCCCGTCGACGACAAGACGCTGGAGTATCTCCGCTTCACCGGCCGCGAGGACCACCGCATTGCGCTGGTCAAGGCCTATGCCCAGGCGCAGGGCATGTGGCGCGACGCGAACACGCCCGACCCGGTCTTCACCGACACGCTGGAACTCGACCTCGGCGCAGTCCAGCCCTCGCTCGCAGGCCCCCGCCGCCCGCAGGACCGGGTGCTCCTGAACCAGGCCGACGAAGCCTTTGAGGCCGAGCTTCTTGGCAGCTACGGCAAGGCCGCAAACCCCGACCAGCGCGTGGCCGTTGCCGGCGCCGACCATGATCTGGGCCATGGCGACGTCGTGATTGCAGCCATCACCTCGTGCACCAACACCTCGAACCCGAACGTGCTCGTCGCCGCCGGCCTCGTTGCGCGCAAGGCAAACGAACTGGGGCTGCGCTCCAAGCCCTGGGTGAAAACCAGCTTCGCGCCGGGCTCACAGGTGGTGACCGACTATTTCAACCAGGTGGGCCTCACCGCCGACATGGACGCGCTTGGCTTCAACCTGGTCGGCTATGGCTGCACCACCTGCATCGGCAATTCGGGCCCGCTGCCCGAACCGATCTCGGAAGCGATCAACGCCAACGACCTCGTCGCCGCCTCGGTGCTGTCGGGCAACCGCAACTTCGAAGGCCGCGTCTCGGCCGACGTGAAGGCCAACTATCTCGCCTCCCCGCCGCTGGTGGTTGCCTATGCCCTTGCCGGCACCATCCGATCGGACATCACCGAAACTCCGCTGGGCAAGCGGGCAGACGGCACCGACATTTACCTCAAGGACATCTGGCCGACCAACGGCGAAGTCGCAGACATGGTGCAGAAGGCAGTCACGCCCGCCATGTTCCGCGCCCGGTACGGCGATGTCTTCAAGGGCGACAAGCACTGGCAGGCCATCCGCGTGACCGGCGGCGACACCTACCGCTGGAACCCCAGCAGCACCTATGTGCAGAACCCGCCTTACTTCGAAGGCATGACGATGACGCCCGCGCCCGTCACCGACATCGTCGGCGCGCACGCGCTTGCTGTGCTGGGCGACAGCATCACCACCGACCACATCAGCCCCGCAGGCTCGATCAAGGCCGACAGCCCGGGCGGCAAGTATCTGATGGACCGGCAGGTGCCCAAGGCCGAGTTCAACAGCTATGGCGCGCGTCGCGGCAACCATGAGGTGATGATGCGCGGCACCTTCGCCAACATCCGCATCAAGAACCGCATGGCGCCGGGCACCGAAGGCGGGGTCACCACCTACCTGCCGACCGGCGAGGTGATGCCGATCTACGACGCAGCCATGAAGTACAAGGAAACGGGCACCCCGCTCGTGATCCTGGCCGGCAAGGAATATGGCACCGGCTCCAGCCGCGACTGGGCCGCCAAGGGCACCAACCTGCTGGGCGTGCGCGCCGTGATCGCCGAAAGCTTCGAGCGCATCCACCGCTCGAACCTCATCGGCATGGGCGTGCTGGCGCTGCAGTTCCCCGAAGGCCAGTCGGCCGCAAGCCTCGGCCTCACCGGCGAGGAGACCTTCACGCTTGCGAACCTGCAGGCGCTCAAGCCCCGCCAGCAGCTGACCGTGCAGTTCACCCGCCCCGACGGAAGCACCGGCCAGTTCGAGACGCTCTGCCGCATCGATACCGAGAATGAGGTCGAGTATTTCTACGCGGGCGGCATCCTGCCCTATGTGCTGAGGAAGCTCGCCGCCTGATCGCGGCCTGACCGGAACGACGGCGCGGGTTCGCCCGCGCCGCCCGGATCGGGTCACCGGTCGAGGTCCAACCAGCCCGGCGTCATCGAGGGGCAAGCAAGGGTGGCGCAAGAAGCCCGGATGGTTCCACTGGCCCCCGACAGCCCCCCGGCTGACCCCCTTCTGCCCGATGCCCGGCGCAAGCTGGCCGGCATCCTGTTCGTGCTGGCGCTCCACGCGCTGCTCGGGCTGCTTTTCCTGTCGCTGGCGCCGAAATTCGGTGGCGAAAAGCCAGGCGAGCTGGAAATCTTCAGCATCAGCGAAGCGCCTGCGCCCAAGGCCGCCGAACCCGAGCCCGCCGCAAAGCCCGAACAGACCGAAGCCGAACAGCCGCGCGCCGAACCGGTTCCCACCCCGCCGGCGCCGC
>JBGTBK010000152.1:0-2147 GCA_041749355.1 Sandaracinobacter sp.
AGGCTTGGCGCCGCGCAGTCGCCCAGACACTCGCCGGCCTTCCAGAAGCGCCTGCGGCTTGACCGACCTGCTCTACGGGCTTGCCGTGCTTGGCGCCTTCGCAATGGCGCTGGGGGCAGGCTGGCTCTGGAAGCGCGACCGCAAGCGTGCCCTCCTGCTGCTCGGCGTGGCGGTGATCACCCTCGTCAACGTGTGGAGCTGGTCGACCCTGCCGGTGCCATCGGGGGTGGCAGCGCAGCCAGCCGGCTGATAGGGATTTGCCCATGCGCATGCGCGAACTCGAAAAGGCCAGCGGCATCTCGCGCGAGACGATCCGCTTCTACATCCGCGAAGGCCTGCTGCCAGAGCCAGAGCGGTCACACCGCAACAGCGCGACCTACACCCAGGATCATCTTGCCCGCCTGCTCGCGATCCGCCGCCTGAAGGACGAGCGCTTCCTGCCGCTCTCCGTCATCCGCACCCTCTTCACTGGCGGCGGCGACTGGACGGAACCCGAGATGCTGCCCGGCATCGACCATCTGCTCCACATGCGCCTCGACGCCGAGGGCGAGAGGATCGACGCGGTCACCTATTGTGAACAGCTGGGCGGAGACCCGGACCATCTTGCCGACACAATCGCGGCCGGCGTGGTGAAACCCGCCGCCGACGGGACGCTCAGCCCGCGCGACCAGCGAATCCTGCGGCTGGTGATGGACGGCGAAAAGCTCGGCTTCAACCGCGCGCGCGGCTACATGGGCGAGGAGTTCGGCCATCTCGCCGACCTGATGCACAGCCTCGCCGAACTCGAAGTGAAAGGCTTCTTCGCCCGCGTCGCCCCCCATGTCGACGAGATCAAGGCCGTCGACATGGCCGAGCGCGGGATCGGAATCCTGAACCAGATGATGGGCGAACTCTTCACCCGAGAGGTGCTCGCCCTGCTGAGCGAACGCCGGCGGGTCGCCAACGACAACCGCCTGGCACATGAGGCCGAAAGCGGTGAAACCGGATGACCAGCCCGCAGCCGCCCGGCACCCACATCCGCTATCCGCTCGACAGCGCCGCAATCTACCCCTGGCGCGGAATCGGCCCCGAACTGTATCGCTGGGGCTCCAACCTCTTCTACCTGGTGGGCGGCTGGAAGGTCGCGGGCGACTTCCCGCTGCACGCCAAGGCCGTGGTGCTTGCCGCCCCCCACACCTCCAACTGGGACGGCTTCTGGATGGTCGCTGCAGCGGGCATCTACCGGGTGCGCCTGCGCTGGATGGGCAAGGCAAGCCTTGGCAAGGGCCCGCTCGGATGGCTCGCGCGCCTTGCCGGCCTGGTCCCCATCGACCGCTCGGGCGGCAAGGATCTCGTGCAGTCGACCGTCCAGGCCTTCGAACAATCAGACCAGCTGCTCATGGCGATCGCCCCCGAAGGCACCCGCGGCGCGGTCGGCGAGTGGAAATCCGGCTTCTACCACATCGCCCGGCTTGCAAGGGTTCCGATCGTCTTTGCCGTGATGGACTATGGCACCCGCACCGTTCGCATATCAGGCGAGATCTGGCCGAGCGGCGACTATGAAGCCGATCTCGCGCTTATCCGCACCCATTATGCCGATGCGCGCGGCAAGCACGCCGGGCGGTTCTCCGTCGGAGAGGGGAAGCAGGTCTAGGCCGCAGGCGGCCGTGGCCAATGCGCAGCGTTGGTCCACGGACTCGCCGATGGCCCGGCCGGCGGGTTTCGGGCAGGCCGCCACTCGGGCGGCTTTGCCGACCCGATGGCGGCCTGCCCGAAGCCCGTCCGACGACTCATGGCCGGCTTCGCTAGAACTCACCCGCAACCGTCAGCACCGGCCCCGTCCCCGGCAAAGCATTCCCCGCCACCCGCGCCCGCCAATCGATCTGCGCGTGAAACGGCCAGGGGTCGATCTTGATCCGCGCCGATGGCCCGATGTCCAGCCGCGAGGCCGTCTCGCCAAAGCTGCGCTGCACCGCCGCCCAGCTTCCAGCGCCTGCGTCGAATCGCGTGCGCCCCAGCTGGAACAGCGGCACCGCCCCCCTCAGCTGTCCGCCGGCATAGACATCTGGCGTGCTGGTGAACCCCTCCACCACCCCTGTTTCGGCATAGCCCTCCACCAGCAGCTTGCGCGCCCCAACTGGCACCTGCCCCTGCGCCCCGCCCGACAG
>JBGTBK010000153.1:0-29342 GCA_041749355.1 Sandaracinobacter sp.
GGCCGCCCCTCCCACGTCCTAGCCGCGCTCGGGCTCGACACCGCCGCCGCCCGCCGCACCTTGCGCCTCGGCTGGCAGCCCACCATGTCGCCCGACATGTTCGAAACCGCCCTCCACCAGCTCACCACAGCCGCAAGGCGCCTCGCATGACGCACATCCGCTTCCTCAACCCCGATGGCACCCTCGCAGCGCAAGCCGAAGCCCCCCCCGGCACCCGCCTCCTAACCCTCGCCCAAACGCTGGGCCTGCCCCTCGAAGGCACCTGCGAAGGCGCAATGGCCTGCTCCACCTGCCACGTCATCGTCGCCAAGGCCGACTTCGCGGCCCTCCCCGAGCCCACCGCCCACGAAGAGGACATGCTCGACTTCACCGCCCATGTGCAGCCCACCTCCCGCCTCAGCTGCCAGATCTACACGACGGCCGAGCTCGACACGCTCACGGTCAGTCTTCCCACGGCCCACCAGGACATGCGCGGCCGCTAGCCCGCCGCCAGCCCCTAGCAAAACCGCAACTCTGCTGGCATAGACCCCGGGGATGAACACCCCATCCCACCCCACCGCCGCCGCTTCCGCTTCCGCCCACCTCGCGTCCGCCGAAGCCCTCGTCGACCAGCTCGCCGCAATCCACGCCGCCGCTGTCGAAGCGCTCCGCTCAGGCCTCAAGCAGTTCCTCGAAGGCGGCGCCCCCCCCACCGCGGCCGAGCGCGCTCAGGGCCGCTTCGCCTACCCCGAACTCCTCGTCGAATGGCACGCCGACGCCGGCGTCCCCCGCCTCTCCCGCGCCTACGCCCGCCTCGTCGCCCCCGGCCGCTACGCCGTCACCATCACCCACCCCAACTGGTTCCGCCGCTACCTCACCGAACAGATCAGCCTGCTCGCCCGCGACTACGGCGCCACCTTCCAGGTCCGCACCAGCTCGGTCGAAATCCCCTTCCCCTACGTCCTCGATGGCGCAAAAGACCTCGTCCTCGACGCCACCGCCGCCCGCGAGCTCGCCCGCCACTTCCCCACCACCGATCTGAAACACATCGGCGACGAACTGCCCGACGGCCTGTGGGAACAAGCCGCCGACGAACCCCGCCCGCTCGCCCTCTTCGATGGCCCGCGCACCGATTTCTCGCTCGCCCGCCTCAAGCACTACACCGGCGCGCCCGCCCACCACACGCAGAACCACATCCTCTTCACCAACTACCACCGCTACGTCGACGAGTTCATCCGCTGGGCCATCGCCGAGCTGAAGAAGCCCGGCAGCCGCTACACCGCGCTCAGCTGCTCGGGCGGCGCCCTCCTCGATGCCGAAAGCGCCACCCCCGATCTCGCCCAGGGCGACGGCAGCTGGCGCAAGCACCAGATGCCCGCCTGGCACCTGATGGCCGACGGCGGCGCCGGCGTCTCCCTCGTCAACATCGGCGTCGGCCCCAGCAACGCGAAGACCATCACCGACCACCTCGCCGTGCTCCGCCCCCAGGCCTGGCTGATGATCGGCCACTGCGGGGGCCTGCGCCCCAGCCAGACCATCGGCGACTATGTGCTGGCCCACGCCTACCTGCGCGACGATCATGTCCTCGACGACATGCTCCCGCCCGAAATCCCCATCCCCGCCATCGCCGAGGTGCAACAGGCCCTCAGCCGTGCGGCCGAGCGCGTCACCGGCCTCGATTCCGAAGCCCTGAAGCCCCGCCTGCGCACCGGCACCGTCGTCACCACCGACGACCGCAACTGGGAACTCCGCTTCGGCCTCTCCTCCCGCCGCTTCAACCAGTCCCGCGCCGTCGCCGTCGACATGGAGAGCGCCACCATCGCCGCCCAGGGCTACCGCTTCCGCGTGCCCTACGGGACCCTACTGTGCGTGTCGGACAAGCCCCTCCACGGCGAGATCAAGCTGCCTGGGCAGGCCAACCGGTTTTATGAGGGGGCGATTTCCGAGCATCTGCAGATCGGGATTTCTGCTGTGGAGTTGTTGCGGGAGCAGGGGGGGCGGGTGCACAGCCGCAAACTCCGCGCCTTCGACGAACCCCCCTTCCGCTAGAATCCGTCGCCCCGCCCAACACCGTCGCCCCGGACTTGATCCGGGGCCGCTCTCCGTCAAAGAGCCAGCCGCCGCCTCCCCACCCAGTCGCCCCGCACTAGATGCGGGGCCGCTCTCCGTGAGCGAGCCAGCCCCAACCGCGCACCCCAAATCAAAAAACCAACCCCAAATCCCCCCACCCCGGGTTCGCCCCCTCGATCAAGGCCACCTTCCAGTCCCGCCGCCACTTCTTCAGCACCTTCTCCCGCGCAATCGCGTCCTCCATCGTCGGGCAGACCTCGGCATACACCAACCGGTCCAGCCCCCAGCGCCGGCAAAACGCCGACCCCTCGCCCCGCCGATGCTGCGCAATCCGCGCCGGCAGATCGCCCGTCACACCGATGTAGAGAATGCCGCCCGGCTTGTTGGTCAGGATGTAGACGCAAGGGTTGCGGGACATGGGGGGAGGTTAGCAAACTCAACCCCCACCGTCGCCCCGGACATGATCCGGGGCCGCTGGACGGGGGAGGACGGACCCAAGCGCGCATCCCAAACCGTGTCCCGTCGCCCCGTAGCGCAGCGCCCACGGTCACCCGCCCCCCACCGTCGCCCCGCACTTGCCTGCCCCCGCGAAAGCGGGGGATGCGGGGCCGCTGGACGGGGGAGGGCCAAACGCCCCGAAACCCCAAACCCGTCATCCCAGCGGAACCGAAGGGCAGCGAAGCTGAACGCTGGGATCTCAGGACGAGGGAGGGCTGGCCTGTTCGCGCACCCCAAACCGTCGCCCCGCACTTGATGCGGGGCCGCTGGACGATGCAGAGCTGACTCAGGCGCAACCCTCACCCCGTGTCCCGTCCGCGCTGCAACCACCCGCCCACGCGGCCAGTCCACCCCATCCCCGTCATCCCAGCGAACGCTGGGATCTCAGGACGGGGGTGGGCTGGCCGAGGCGGGAATCCTGATGAGCCGCTTGCTTAAACCGTCGCCCCGCCCCCACCGGCCCCGAATATGCGTGCCGCCCCGCCAACGGGTCTGGCGCGATTGTTCAGAAGTGCGATCCGCGTTATGCTGTGCGTCCCTTCAGAGGAAAGCAAATGCCTGATATTGCGAAAACTAATCCGTCGGAAGTGGTGGATCCATTAGCGCCAGCAATCGTCGGCTTGCTTGAGAGGCTGAATCTGCCATCTGCGGGCATTATCGCCGACGCGGAGGAACGCCGAGCGATTGGCGAAAACTTGGATCGTATTGTCGCCAAGTTGCCAGTAGAGCATAGGCAAAACGCAATATACTTATCGAAGTTCATTGTTGGAGCTGGATTCGGGCTATTTGATTACTCTCTTAATGCAATTTGGAATGAAGTTGTCATTAGTCTGAGATCTAAAGCGTCGATGTATGGAATAGATATTTTCTTTGATGCCGCTGTAGGCGGAAGTAAAAGAAGAGATGCTTACGTCGACGAAGAAGACTTGCCGTCTCTCAAAGATAACCTATTGCTTGATACTTGTGTAAAACTGGAACTTATTTCTGAAGTCACTCACAAAAAGCTAAAACACATTCTTGATATGCGGAACGAGGTTGGCATATCTCACCCGAATGATAGCTCGATAAGTGCGTTTGAACTGCCGGGGTGGCTGAACGTGTGCGTTGTCGAGGTTTTGAACGACAATCCAACTGAGGCGGCTCTCCGAGTAAAATCATTTATCGGAAACCTAAAAGAGAGTAAGGCCCCGTTTGACGAAGTCACCATCAAAACCGTCGAGAGTGCACTCTCAAAAGTGCCAACGCATCTTTGCGGCAACATATTGCGTACAGTATTTGGTATATTTTGTGCAAGTGAGACCGATCCCGGCGTTAGAGCAAATATTTCCAAGATTTCGATATTCCTATGGAATCAATGCAACGATAATGTAAAATACAAACTCGGGATGGTATTGGAGGGATATCGACTTAATCTCCAACAAGACAAGTTAGCTCTTGGCGAGCAGTTCCTAAAATTAGTAGATGGCAATCAATACAGATCTGAAACTGACAGAACAATTGTTGTTGATGGCTTGCTCGACGATCTTTGGGAGAAGCATAATGGCTGGGACAACTTTGTCAACGAGGTTTCCCCTGCGCGACAGTTGTCAAGCTACATCAAAGATCAGAATGGCATTCATCCTTCGTTTTCTGAGAAGCTCTTTAGGGTAGTTGCGGCCTGTCGGATCGGCCGTGGGATAAGCTATTGTGACGGGGTCTCGCCAAGGGCGCGCAGTTTTTATGATGGTATTCTGTCACTAGCAGGAGACCAATTTGCTCCGCTTGTAATGGCATCACTCACTCACCGCGACGTGACAGCAAAGGTGCACAAGGGGCCCATTGCGCGGGAGCATGCCAAAGACGTTTTGAAGACCGTGAGAGCGGGCGTTGTAGACTTACGCCTGCAAGAATGTCTCGACTATTTGATTGCTCGTATAGTTGATAGGCCGGATTGTATGAAAGACCCTGATTTTCGGAAGATGGCCGCGGGCTTTTTGGGGCCGAAAGGGTAGCAATCAATTTACCGCGGCCGCGCGGCCAAGCCGCGCGAGTCCGCCAAAGAGCCAGAAACAGAAACAAGAAAGAGCGGGCAATGCCCGCTGTCGTCGGACGGGTTCGCGGGCGGAACGCCCACGCCCCGCCGGCCGGGCTTGCGCCGTCTCGGCGATCAGCTGCGCTGACGCCGTGCGGCTCCAGCCTGTCCTACACGAACCAATTCGGTTATCTTTTGCCCTTTCAACTTTGGAAAGGGCTTGTCTCATGGAATTCGATCCGGTCAGCACGCACAAGGCCAATTCGGGGTGGACGGCTGAGAAGCAGGGGTATTTCCTGCGCCACCTGGCTGCCACCGGGTCCGTCACCCAGGCGGCCGAGTTTGTGGGGATGAGTGTCCGGTCGGTCTATTATCTCCGCAACCGCGCCGACGCCGAAAGCTTCCGCCTCGCCTGGCGCGCCGCGCTGAACCTCGCCGCCGATGCCCTGCTCGGGCTCGCCTACGAACGCGCCATCAATGGCTCGATGCAGAAATACTACCAGGATGGCCGCCTCATCGGCGAACGCCTCGTCCCCTCCGATCGCCTGCTCACCTGGCTCCTCGCCCACCTCCGCAAGGGCGCGCTCCCCTCCGTCACGATGCGCAACACCGGCGTGGACAAACCCCACCCCTCCTCCGACCTCCTCAACCAGATCCGCACCCTCACCAACGTCCCCCCAACCCCCCTCGATCTCCAGGAAGAGGCCGAGCGCGAAGCGGCAACCCCCGAAGCACCACGCCCCGCAGAACCCTTTGCAGACCCCGTCGTCTACCCCGGCTCGAACCCCATCGCCCAGCTTCCCGCACCCCACGCCCCCCGCCGCAGGCAACCGCGCGCCCGCAATCTCGCGCACCCGCACGAGTCAGCGTGAAATTCGTGAAGTTTCGCGCCCTGAATCCGCCATCCGTCAGCCCCCCGAACCCCAGGAAACCTCCCGCCGCGGCCGGTCGATGGTCAACGTCAGCCCCCCGCTGGCCCGGTAGGAAACCGCCTCCGTCCCCCCATTTTCCCAGTCCGCCACGGTCATCGCTGCCCCATCGCCCCGAACCCATGTCCCGCCCTCGGGAAAGGCGGCGCTCGGCCCCCGCCGCGCCCGCCGCTCCCGGGCAAGCCCGGCACAATATTCCTCCAGCCCCCGGTCCCGCCCGGCCCAGTCGATCCAGCCGATCGCATTGTCCTGCGCATAGGCGTTGTTGTTGCCCCGCTGGCTCCGCCCGAATTCATCGCCTGCCGTCAGCAGGATCGTCCCCGTCGAGGCAAACAGGCTCCCCAGCAACGCCCGCAAATCAGCCCCGCGCCGCGCCACAACCTCAGGGTCCGCACTCGGCCCCTCCACGCCGCAATTCCACGAATAATTCTCGCCATGCCCGTCCCGATTGTCCTCGCCATTGGCAAGATTGTGCTTGCCCGCATAGGAAACCGTGTCCGCCAGCGTGAACCCATCATGCGCCGCCAGGAAATTCACGCTGCGGCAGTCCCCCCCGAATATGTCCGAAGACCCCGCCAACCGGGTCACGAAATCCCCGATCCGCCCATCGCCGCGCCAGAACCGCCGCACCTCGTCCCGGAAACGGTCGTTCCATTCCAGCCAGTTGCCTGGAAAACGACCCAGCTGATAGCCGCCCGGGCCGACGTCCCACGGCTCGGCAATCAGCACCCGGTCAGCCAGCAGCGGATCGGCCACAATCTCGGCAAACAGCGGCGCATTCGCCGAAAAGCCCGGCCCCCGCGCCAACACCGGCGCCAGATCGAACCGAAAACCATCCACCCCGCACTGCCCCACAAAGTGCCGCAAACTGTCCAGCGTCAGGGCGCGAACAACCGGATTGGCAAAATCCAGCGTGTTGCCGCACCCCGTGTCGTTGATCAGGCGGCCGTCAGGGGCATGGGCATAGGCGGCATTGTCCAGCCCCCGCAGCGACAGCACCCCGCCGTGCACATCGCTCTCGCCGCTGTGGTTGAACACCAGGTCCAGGATCACCCCGATGCCCGCCGCATGCAGCGCAGCCACAGTCCTGCGCAGTTCCGCAACCCCGCCCGGGCACAGCCCCGGATCAAGCGCCATGAACGCGAGCGGGTTGTACCCCCAGGCATTCCGCAGTCCCAACGGCGGCAGGTGGCGCTCGTCGATCCAGGCAATGATCGGCATCAGCTCCACCGCCGACACCCCCAGCCGCTTCAGATGCGCAATCACCGCCGGCTCGGCCAGCGCAGCGATGGTCCCCCGCAGGCCCGGCGGCACATCGGGATGCAGCATGGTGAAGCCGCGGACGTTGATTTCATAGATCAGCCCGCCGCGCTCGAACAGCGGCGGCCCGGGCCGAACTGGTGCTGCCGGTGCGGGCACAAGGGCGCGCGGCACCAGATGGGCCGTGTCCACGCCGAATTGCACCAGCGCCGGATCCTGCACGAAGCGCCGGTCCAGTGTCAGGGCATAGGGGTCGACCAGCAGCTTGGCCGGGTCGAACCACAGGCCCCTGTCGGGCGCCCATTCCCCCTCCGCGCGGTAGCCATAGGCAAGCCCGGACCGCTCGTCGGGCAGGGTGGCGATCCAGTCATCGCCACTGCGCTGCATCGGGATTCGCTGTTCCCCGCTGCCCACGAACAGGCACAGCCAGAGCGCTTCGGCCCTGGGCGCCCGAACCCGGAAGCTGGTCACCCCGCCCGCGCACCGGGCCCCGAGGGGCTGCGTCATGTCACGACATCGGGCGCCTTGCGGCCGGTGTGGCCGACGATCTGCGCAATATCTTCGGCCGCTGCAACGATCGACCCCAGCATCTCGGTCGTGTCGCCATCGATAACACCATCGGCCGGTTCATACCGCTCCAGATAGACCCGCAAGGTTGCGCCCTGCGTGCCTGTGCCCGACAGGCGGAACACCACGCGTGAGCCGCCTTCGAACAGCACGCGCAACCCCTGGTTGGCACTGACCGAGCCATCGACCGGATCGGTGTAGGAGAAGCTGTCCGCCCGCTCCACGCGCAAGTCTCCGAAGCGGCTGCCGGGCAGGCTCGGCAGCCGCGCCTTCAGCGCCGCCATCAGCGCGTCGGCCCGCTCGGTCTCGATCGCCTCATAGTCGTGCCGGGCGTAATAGTTGCGCCCGAACCGCTGCCAATGGTCCCGCGCAAGGGCGTCGACACCGATGCCCCGGACGACAAGGATGTTCAGCCACAGCAGCACCGCCCACAGCCCGTCCTTCTCGCGGATATGGTCGGAGCCTGTGCCTGCGCTTTCCTCGCCGCAGATCGTTGCCCGCCCGGCATCGAGCAGGGTTCCGAAGAACTTCCAGCCGGTGGGAGTCTCGAAGCTCGGAATGCCGAGCGCCTCGGCCACCCGGTCTGCCGCCGCGCTGGTCGGCATCGAACGGGCGATGCCCTTCAGGCCCGCCGCATAGCCGGGCGCCAGATGCGCATTGGCCGCCAGCATGGCAAGCGAGTCCGACGGCGTGATGAACCGGCCGCGACCGATGATCAGGTTGCGGTCGCCATCGCCGTCGGAGGCTGCGCCGAAATCCGGCGCGCCCGGCGCCATCATCAGCTCGTACAGCTCGGCGGCGTGGACAAGGTTGGGATCGGGGTGGTGCCCGCCGAAATCCTCCAGCGGCACGCCGTTGCGAACCGTTCCCGGCCTGAAGCCGAGCCGCCGTTCCAGGATTTCGGTCGCGTAGGGGCCGGTCACTGCGCTCATTGCGTCGAAGGCCATGGTGAAGCCCCCGGCGACTGCCGCGCGGATGGCTGGAAAGTCGAACAGGCTTTCCATCAGATCGGCATAGTCGGCGACGGAGTCGATGACGTCGACGGCCATTCCCGCTACCTGCACCCGGCCGATGCTGTCGAGGTCGATGTCGGGCGTATCGACCGTCAGCCAGCGGTCGATCGTCTGCGTGCGCGCATGGATGGCATCGGTGACGGCCTCGGGGGCAGGGCCGCCGTTGGCGATGTTGTACTTGATTCCGAAATCCTCGTCGGGCCCGCCGGGGTTGTGGCTGGCCGACAGGATCAGGCCGCCGCTGGCCCCATATTTGCGGATCACATGGCTGGCAGCGGGCGTCGAGAAAATCCCCCCGCGACCCACGATCACCCGGGCATAGCCGTTGGCCGCTGCCATGCGGATCGACTGCTGGATCACGGTGCGATTGTGAAAGCGGCCATCGCCGCCCAGCACCAGCGTGGCCTGGTCAGGCCGGTCGACCACGTCGAACACCGACTGCACGAAATTCTCGGTGTAGTTCGGCTGCTGGAAGACCCGCACCTTCTTGCGCAGGCCCGATGTGCCGGGCTTCTGCCCGTCGAATGGTGTGGAAGCGACCGAGTGAATCACGCGAGTTCCTCTGCGAGTTGCTGATAGATTGCCGCATAGTCGGCGCCGCTGCGGCTCCAGGAGAAGTCGGCGGCCATGCCGTTGCGCTGCATCCGCTGCCACAGGGCCGGCTGCCTGTAGAGCGCGATGGCGCGGCTGATCGCGCTTGCGAGGCCATGGTAATTCGCCCCGTCGAACTGGATGCCCGTTGCAACGCCGGCCGCAAGGGCCGCCGGATTGGCATCGATCACCGTGTCCGCCAGTCCGCCGGTGCGGGCCACGACGGGCACACAGCCATAGGCCAGTCCGTAAAGCTGGGTGAGGCCGCAGGGTTCGAACCGGCTGGGAACCAGGATCGCATCGCCGCCACCCTGCATCCGGTGCGACAGGGGCTCGGAATAGCCGAACTGCAGGCCGACCCTGCCGGGGTGGCGCGCGGCGCCTTCCTGCAGCGCGGCAACGAGCGCCGGGTCGCCTGAGCCCAGAAGCGCCAGCCGCCCGCCATTGCCGACCAGATGGTCGAGGATTTCGGGGATGAGATCTGCGCCCTTCTGCCAGGTCAGGCGGCTCACCATGATGAAGAGCGGCCCGTCGTCCTTGTCGAGACCGAAATGGGCTTCGAGCGCGCGCTTGTTGGCCCTGCGCTTGCCCAGCGTGCGCGCACCGTAACGCACCGCCAGGGCCGCGTCGGTTTCGGGGGACCAGTCGGCAGTGTCGATCCCGTTCACGATCCCGCGCACCCGATCACCGCGCAGGGCGACAAGGCCTTCCAGGCCCATTCCGAAGTCCGGGCGGACGATCTCTCGGGCATAGGTGGGGCTGACCGTCGTGATCATGTCGGCCAGTTGCAGGCCGGACTTCAGGAAGCCGACGCCGCCATAGGTTTCCACCCCGTCGATCGACCAGGCCGAGACCGGCAATTCGAGGCTGCCGAAGATGCGCGGATCGAACCAGCCCTGGAATGCCATGTTGTGGATGGTCATGACGGCCGGAATCCGCGGCTGCGGCCGGAAGGGGGCAAGGCGCAGATAGGCAATCGCCATTGCCGCCTGCCAGTCATGGGCATGCAGCAGATCGAACGACAGCGCCGGCACGGCGCCGCTGCAAATGTCGGCCGCAGCGCGGCCCAGCGCTGCGAAGCGCCGCCAGTTGTCGCCCCAGTCCTTGCCGGATGCGTCGGTGTAGGGATCGCCGGGCCGCGCGAAATAGCCCGGCGCATCAAGGACCAGAAGATCCCTGCCGCCGACCCTGGCGCGCAGCAGCCGGGCCTTCTCGCCCAGCAGCGCGTCCCAGTTGTGGACGCATTTCGCCTTGCCGATTGCCTGAAGCGCGGCCGGATAGCCGGGCAGCAGGGTTGCCATCTCCACATCGTGCGGGGCGAGCGCTGCGGGCAGGGCACCGACCACATCGGCGAGGCCGCCGGTCTTCACCAGCGGCACCGCCTCCGAAGCGACCGAAAGGACGTGCAACGCCACTATTGGTCCAGCCGGTCGATCATCGGCTGCGTGACAAGGCACACGCCCTTGTCGGTGCGTCGGAAGCGCTTGGCATCGAGGACCGGGTCTTCCCCTACCACAAGGCCGGGCGGAATCTTCACGCCGCGATCGAGCACCACCTTCTTCAGCCGGGCACTGCGGCCGATGTCGCACCAGGGCAGGATCACCGAATCCTCGACATGCGAATAGGAGCGGGTGAGGACGCTGGTGAACAGCAGGCTGCGGTTCACATGGCTGCCCGAGATGATGCAGTTGCCCGAGACGAGGCTGGAAATCGCCTCGCCCCGCCGCCCGGCCTCGTCGTGAACGAACTTGGCCGGCGGCACCATTTCCGCGTGGCTCCAGATCGGCCAGTCGCGGTCGTAGAGGTCGAGCTGGGGAATGATCTGGGTGAGATCGATGTTCGCTTCCCAATAGGCATCGACGGTGCCGACGTCGCGCCAATAGGCCCCGCCATCATCCTTGCCACGCACGCAGCTTTCCGAAAAGCGGTGCGCCACGGCTTTCCCATGCTTCACCAGATAGGGGATGATGTCCTTGCCGAAGTCCCGCGAGCTTTCCGGGTCGGCGGCGTCGCGCCGAAGCTGTTCGAACAGGAAGCTGGTGGTGAAGACATAGATGCCCATCGAGGCGAGCGAGACATCCGGCTTGCCAGGCATTGCGGGTGGATCGGCCGGCTTTTCGACGAATTCGACAATGGTGTCGGCTGCATCCACGGCCATGACGCCGAACCCGCTGGCTTCGGCGCGCGGCACTTCCATGCAGCCGACGGTCACATCGGCCTTCTGGTTGACATGCTGCTGCAGCATCAACTCGTAGTCCATCTTGTAGATGTGATCGCCGGCCAGGATGACGATATATTCCGGCCCGTGCGCTTCGATGATGTCGATGTTCTGGTACACGGCATCGGCCGTGCCTTCATACCATTGGGTTTCCGACACGCGCTGGGAGGCCGGCAGGATATCGAAGCTCTCGTTGCGTTCCTGGCGCAGGAAGTTCCAGCCCACCTGCAGGTGGCGGATCAGCGAATGCGCCTTGTACTGGGTGGCGACCCCGATCCGCCGGATGCCGGAATTGAGCGCGTTCGACAGCGCGAAATCGATGATCCGCGTCTTGCCGCCGAAATAGACCGCCGGCTTGGCGCGCCGGTCGGTCAGTTCCATCAGGCGGCTGCCGCGGCCGCCGGCCAGCACATAGGCCATTGCATCCCGCGCGATCGGTGCCTGTCGTTTCTGTGCCATCTGCCTTTTCTCCCCCCTCAACCGCTTTGTGCGGCCCCGAACCTCAGCCGCCTTTGCGGCCCTCTCCCAGATACTCGAACATGAGCGTCGCCAGTGGCGGCAGCATGACATGGGCTGCGCCATTGTGCACGCTGGTCATCCCCAGATTGCCCTGGCCGCTCCCGCCATAGGCTGTCGCGTCGCTGTTGAAGATTTCGCGCCAAGCGCCGTCGTGGGGCAGTGGCAGCCGATAATGGTCGTGCAGCGCGGATGTCATGTTGCAGATCACCGCGACCGGGTTTTCGCCCGGCGCCTTGCGCAGCCAGGCGAAAACCGAATTCTGCCGGTCGTCTGCGATCAGCCATTCGAAGCCCTCGCCCTCGCAGTCGCGGGCATGCAGCGCGGCCTTTTCGGCATAGAGATGGTTGAGATCGCGCACGAGGGTTCGCACCCCTTCGTGCAGCGGTGCGGCGCGCAGGTCCCAATCCAGCGCGCGGGCTTCGGACCATTCGCGTCGCTGGGCGAATTCCTGCCCCATGAACAGCAGCTTCTTGCCGGGATAGCCCCACATCAGGCCATAATAGGCCCTGAGATTGGCGAACTTCTGCCAGTCGTCCCCGCTCATCTTCGTCAGCAGCGAGCCCTTGCCGTGCACGACCTCGTCGTGGCTGAGCGGCAGGACGAAATTCTCGGAAAAGGCATAGACCAGGCCGAAGGTGATTTCGTCGTGGTGATACTGCCGGTGGATGGGATCGCGGGCCATGTACTGCAGCGTGTCGTGCATGAAGCCCATGTTCCACTTGAAGCCGAAGCCGAGCGCGGTGGACCCCGGGGCATCGCCATGTGCGGGATGGGACACGCCCGGCCAGGAGGTCGATTCCTCGGCAATCGTGACGATGCCGGGGTGGCTGGCATAGAGCGCCCGGTTCATCGCCCGAAGCATGGCGACGGCATCCCAATTCTCGCGCCCGCCCTGTTCGTTCGGGATCCATTCGCCGGCCTTGCGGCTGTAGTCCCGGTACAGCATCGAGGCTACGGCATCGACCCTGAGGCCGTCGACATGATAGGCCTCGGCCCAGAAAAGCGCATTGTTGACGAGGAAGCTCGACACCTCGCGCCGGCCGAAATTGTAGATCGCCGTGTTCCAGTCGGGGTGGAAGCCCAGCCTGGGATCGGCATGTTCGTAGAGCGCGGTGCCGTCGAAAAGCGCCAGGCCATGCTCGTCGACCGGGAAATGCGCCGGCACCCAGTCGATCAGGACCGAGAGGCCCGCGCGGTGGGCACCATCCACGAAGCGGGCAAATCCGTCCGGGCTGCCGAAGCGGGCCGAGGGGGCGTAGAGGCCGGTGGTCTGGTAGCCCCAGCTTGGATCATAGGGATGTTCCGAAACGGGAAGGAATTCGATGTGGGTGAACCCCATGTCGAGGACATAAGGGATCAGCTTTTCGGCAAGTGCATCCCAGTTCAGGAACCAGCCATTCTCGTCGCGCTCCCACGAGCCTGCGTGAACCTCGTAGATCGAGATCGGCTGGCGGCGGGGATCGACCGATGCCCAGTGCGCCCGGTGGGCGGCGTCCCCCCAATCGGGCTTGCCGGGGAGCGCGGTGACCGAAGCGGTCTTCGGGCGCAGCTCGGACGCGAAGGCATAGGGGTCGGCCTTCAGGGGAAGCACGCTGCCGTCTGGCCCGACGATACGGTATTTGTAGGCAGCGCCGGTGCCCAGATCGGGGATGAAGATTTCCCAGACGCCGATGTCCAGCCGCTTGCGAAGGGGGTGCCTGGCCCCGTTCCAGCCGTTGAAATCGCCGACCAGCGCGACATGCGCGGCATTGGGGGCCCAGACCGCGAAATGGACTCCAGTGGCCCCTTCATGCGCGATGAGGTGCGCGCCCAGCTTGTCGAACAGGCGCAGATGGGTTCCCTCGGCGATCAGGAAGTCGTCGAGCGGCCCCAGCACGGGGCCGAAGCTGTAGGGATCGGTCACCTGCCAGCTGTGACCGCCGGCGGTGCAGCGATAGGTGACAGGCTGGGGGCGCCCCTTGACTGCGCCTTCGAACAGGCCGCGCTCGTCGACCCGCATGAGGGCGCCCAGTGCCGTGCCATCGAGCCCGAATGCGTCCGCCGTTTCGGCACCGGGCAGGATGGCGCGTGCGAAGGGGCCTTTGGGGCCATCGTGGATGCCCAGCAGGGAAAAGGGGTCCGCATGGGTGCCGGCGAGCAGCGCCTCGATTGCGGCCTGCGGCGGCTTCAAAGGACTTTCCAGATCTCGCGGGCGTATTCGCCGATCGTGCGGTCCGACGAGAACCAGCCGACATTGGCGATGTTGCGGATGACGGTGGATTGCCAGCCGGCCGGGTCCCGCCAGCGCTGGTCGACCTCGCGTTGCGCGCTGCTGTAGCTTTCGAAGTCGGCTGCGACCATGAACCAGTCGCTGTCGTAAAGCCCGTCCATCAGCCCGCGGTAGCGCCCCGGATCATCGGGCGAAAACACGCCCGAGGCGATTGCATCGACGGCCTGGCGCAGTTCCCGCGTGCCTTCGATGATCTGGCGGGGGTTGTAGCCGTTCGCGCGCCCGGCGGCGACCTCGTCGGCGGTCAGGCCGAAGATCACGATGTTTTCGCGCCCGACATGCTCCATGATCTCGATATTGGCCCCGTCGAGCGTGCCGATGGTGAGTGCGCCGTTGAGAGCGAACTTCATGTTGCCGGTGCCCGATGCCTCCATCCCGGCGGTGGAGATCTGTTCCGACAGGTCGGCAGCCGGGATGATCCGTTCAGCGAGCGAGACATTGTAGTTGGGAACGAACACGACCTTCAGGAGGTCGCTGACGGTCGGATCGCTGTTGATGCGACGCGCGATGTCGTCGGCCAGTTTGATGATCAGCTTGGCGTTGTGATAGCTGGACGCAGCCTTGCCGCCGAAGACCTTCACCCTGGGAACCCAATCGATTTCGGGATGGCTGCGGATCTGGTCGTAGAGGGCGACGGTTTCGATCAGGTTCAGCAGCTGCCGCTTGTATTCGTGGATGCGCTTGATCTGCACGTCGAACAGGGCGTCGGGGTCGAGACGGATGCCCATGAGGGCGTGCAGATGATCCGACAGGGCGGCCTTGTTGGCGCGCTTCACCTGCTGGATCCGGGCACCGAGCTGGGCGTCGCCGGCCAGGGCGTTGAGGGCCGACAGCTGCATGGCGTCGTCGAGGAAGGCATCGCCGATTGCCTCGCGGATCGTAGTGGTCAGGCCCGGGTTGCACTGCTGCAGCCAGCGCCGGGGCGTCACGCCATTGGTCTTGTTGTTGATCCTGTCGGGGTAGAGCCTGTGCAGGTCGGCGAAGACCGTGGTCTTCATCAGCTGGGTGTGCAGCGCAGCCACGCCGTTCACGCTGTGCGAGCCGACAAAGGCCAGGTTCGCCATTCGGATCCGCCGGTCCCCGCCTTCGTCGATCAGCGAGATCGCCGCAACCTGCCCGTCGGACAGGCCATCGCCGCGCGCCTGCTTCAGCACGCTGCTGTTGATCTTGTAGACGATCTGCATGTGCCGCGGGAACAGCCGCTCGAACAGGGGCAGCGGCCAACTCTCCAGCGCCTCTGGCAGGAGGGTGTGGTTGGTGTAGCCGAATGTGCCGCGGGTCACATCCCAGGCCTCGGCGAACGCCAGTCCATGGTCGTCGAGCAACAACCGCATCAGTTCGGCCACCGCAATCGCCGGGTGGGTGTCGTTCAGATGGATCGCCGCCTTGTCGGGCAGGGTGCGCACATCGCCGACATACTGGACGTGGCGGCGAACGATGTCCTGGATCGAGGCCGAGGTGAAGAAATACTCCTGCCGCAACCGCAGTTCCTGCCCGGCTGCGCTTGAATCCGCTGGATAGAGCACCCGCACCAGGGCATCGGCCCGCAACACATCGACAAGCGCGCCGACATGGTCGCCGGCGTTGAAGGCGTCGAGCTTGATCGGATCCAGTGCGCTTGCAGTCCACAGGCGCAGCGTGTTGACCCGCTTCCCGCGCCAGCCGACCACGGGGGTGTCGAAGGCGATCGCCTCGACCGTTTCGGCCGGGCGCCAGGCAACGCCGGCCTCTGTCGTCACGACCTCGCCGCCGAAACCGATCCGATAGGCGCTTTCCCGCCGCTCGAACTCCCACGGGTTGCCGTGCGCCAGCCAGGTTTCCGGCAGTTCGACCTGCCAGCCATCGTCGATGCGCTGGCGGAACATGCCGTTCACATAGCGGATGCCATAGCCGTAGGCCGGGATGTCGAGGCTGGCGAGGCTCTCCATGAAGCAGGCTGCAAGCCGGCCGAGGCCGCCATTGCCAAGCGCGGCGTCGGGCTCGAGCTCCTCCAGTTCGGCGAGATCATAGCCATGTTCGCGCAGGGCTTCGTGCATTTCGTGGGAGAGGCCCAGGTTGGAGAGGGCATCGCGCAGCAACCGGCCGATCAGGAATTCGAGGCTGAGATAATAGACGCGCTTGTCCTTGTGCTCGTGCGTGCGCGAGGTCGACTCGATCCAGCGGTCGATGATGTCGTCGCGCAGGGCGAGCACGGTCGACGCGAACCAGTCGTGGTCCTTGGCTGCACTCTCGTTCTTGCCAAGACGCTGGCGCAGGACAGTGGTGATGCGGGCAGCGAACTGGTCGGCCTTTTGATCGGGATTGGCAGCCACAGACGGGACTCTCCTGTTTGCATTCGAACGGCAGCATGGCCTGCCCCGGTGAACCAGCCCCGGGGAAACCGGTTCCCGGCATAGCAGCCCATTGTGAACACGCCGATGGCCCGCCTTCGGACCGTGGGTGTCAGCCTAGGCCAGAGCATCGGCAATGGGCAATGTCGACAGCTCGCTTGCAACGGATTGAGAGCAAAGCCGCCGGAATCAGTTGCCCGCCCGTGCGCAGGAGTCGATGCAGGGGACGCCATGACCGACGACCGCCCGCACGACCTTCATTCGCTCGCCGATGCAGCAGGGGTCGTGCGCCACTGGCGCGACGTTGCCGGCCGGGACCATGTCACCGACGACGAAGCCCTTGTCGCGATCCTTGGCGCATTGGGGCACGAAGCCGGAAGCAGCCGGCAGATCGCCCGCAGCAGGGACGCCCTGGCGCAGGCAGCGCGCGCCTGCCCACCCATGATCGTCACGGAAGCCGGCCTTGCCACCGCAATCCCGGCCAGCGTTGCCAGTGCCGAATTGACCGGCGAGGACGGCGTTGCCTGCACAGTCGAAGTGACGAACGGCCTGCTCGCACCCATCCAATCGCCGGGCTACTACCAGCTGGAAATCGGCGGCCAATCGGTGACGCTTGCTGTCGCTCCACGTCGCTGCCCATTGCCCGCCCCCGGCAGCCGCCGAATGTGGGGCACGGCCATCCAGATTCCCGCCCTGCGTGGCGCGGAGCCGCGCGCCTTTGGCGGCTTTGGAGAGCTGGCGGACGCCGCGCGCACATTGGCCGGCCATGGCTGCGATGGGATCGCGATCAACCCGGTGCACGCGATGTTTCCCGGCCATGGGCAGGACTTCAGCCCCTATTCGCCATCGAGCCGCACCTTCCTGAACGCAGCACTTGGTGATCCCGCCCTGATCGGCCTGCCGCCATTGCCGGCCCGCCCATCTTCTGGACTGATCGACTGGCCGCAAGCCCTGCCGCAGCGCCTTGCCGACTTGCGGCAAAGCTTTGCGGCCCTGTCGCCCGAAATTCGCGCCGGGATTTCCGAAGCGACCGGAAGCGACCCGGCGTTGCGCCGCCATGCGGGGTTCGACGCGCTCGATTGTCACTTCCGGCCACAGGGCCTGGATGGCTGGCGCCACTGGCCGGTCGCGTATCGCGATCCGTCAGGCCCGGCCGTTGCGGACTTCTGCCAGGCCCATGCCGCCGAACTGGACTTTCACCTGTTTGCGCAATGGCTTGCCCGCGAAAGCCTTGATGCCGTCCAGCAACAGGCTCGGGCTGCCGGAATGGACATCGGGCTGATCGCCGATCTGGCCGTTGGCGTGCATCTGTCGGGCAGCGACAGCTGGGCGATGCGCGAGGCCATGCTGGGCGGCCTCACCATCGGCGCGCCGCCCGATCCGCTTGGCCCCCACGGGCAGAATTGGTGCATCACCGGCTTTTCGCCCGAGGGCCTGCGCCGCAGCGGCTATCGGCCCTGGCTCGACATGGTGCGGTCCGCCCTGCGATCAGCGGGCGGGTTGCGGATCGACCATGCCTTCGGGCTGGCGCGGCTGTGGGTCATTCCGGAAGGCGAGGACTCCTCCCGGGGCGCTTATCTGGCCTATCCGTTCCTCGATCTCGTCCGCCTGCTTGCGCTTGAGGCGCACCGCGCCTCGGCGCTGATCATTGCGGAAGATCTCGGCACTGCGCCGTTCGGCTTCTCTGAGGCGGTTGCCGACCGGAATTTGCTGGGCATGCGCGTGCTGTGGTTCGAGCGCGCCGAGGATGGCGGCTTCATCGGTGCCCATCACTACCCGCCGAACGCCGTTGCGATGACGGGAACCCATGACACGCCGACGCTGGCCGGATGGTGGTCGGGCGCCGATCTTTACTGGGCCGACAGGCTGAAGCGTTTGCCGGCGGGCACCGACCGGGCACAGGCCGAGGCCATCCGCGATTGGGATCGCGGCCTGTTGTGGTCAACCCTGGGAGGCAGCCCCGACCGCCCGTCACCGGACGACACTGCCCCTTTCGTTAATGCAGCGATTGCGCATGTCGCACGAACCCCGGCTGCATTGGTGGTCGTGCCGCTCGAGGACTTGCTGGGGGAGGTGGAGCAGCCAAATCTGCCGGGCACCACCACCGAGCATCCCAACTGGCAAAGACGCCTGCCAGCGCCAATCGAAGACGCGCTGGATGCACCTGACTGCCGGCATCGTCTGGAGAGCTTGTCGGCCAGGGGTTGAGCCCACCAATTGCCCGAAGTGCAGACAGGTTCGCCCTTTACGGCCAAGATGGTGTGCGCGCCCGAGAAAGTTGACCAAGTTCAGGCCAGGCTGACCCAGGCCTGGGTCGAGTGCCTGTGTGTCGGGTTGTCGAAGCGTTCGATATGATCGAAAGGGTCGGCCATTGCCTGATGCCGCGTTCGGCAGATCATCCGTGACCCAATTGAGGCCGACCCGCTTGCGGCATCTGCCGATTTTCCGGTAGGAAATGTAGCATCATTTGGAATCCGGCTGGCAAGATATGGTGGCTGGCGCAAGGGAAGGACTTGCTGCTATCGGCCGTTCCATGTGTAGAATGGGTCCAGAAGCTTCTGGGGTGGTCCACCAAGAGCTGGCGAACCAAGACTGGAGTCGCATAGATCCGGGAATGACCATATTTTGGTCTGGTGGTCGGCCTGTGGGGCATGTGATGCGCACGGATGCCGGTGAATTGCGCAGGATTGTTTCCGAAAGAGCTGTGGAGCCCGACCCGAGTTTGGATCTCGGATCAGTAACGATGAATTCAACTGCGCCCAGCGTCAGCATTGTCATTTGTACACGAGACCGGCCCGAAGAACTTCGTCGATGTCTGAAGTCGCTTCCCGAGCAATCGCTTGCGCCGCGCGAGGTGATCGTTGTTGACAACGCGTCGAGGGACGGGCGAACGCGCGAGGTGGCCGAATTGCTTGGTGCGATCTATGTGCGAGAAGATCGGCCGGGACTGGATATCGCCCGAAATACTGGCGCCCGCCGCGCGACGTCGGAGATAATTGCCTACACGGATGATGATGTGGTTTTGCACCCGGACTGGCTGGCCAGGCTTGTGATGGCCTTTGACGAACCAGGCATCGGCGCTGTTACAGGCCTTGTTCTGCCAGCGGAGCTTGCGACAGAAGCGCAGCGCCATTTCGAAGCCTATTGGAGCTTTGGTCAGGGATATGAACGGAAGGATTTTCGGGCTTCCAGCTTTGCAGAATCGAAGTCAGTTGTTTTTCCAGCCTGGAAGGTGGGGGCCGGAGCAAGCATGGCCTTTCGGAAGGCGGTTTTTGCGCGGGCAGGGTGGTTCGATGAACGGCTGGATGTGGGGCAAGCGGGATGTTCCGGAGATTCCGAATACTGGTACCGACTGCAAGCTCATGGATTTGACTGCCGCTACGAGCCTTCTGCCGTTGCCTTTCACTATCATCGCCGAACCATGGAAGGGCTGGAAAGCCAGATTTTCCACTACATGCGCGGGCACGTGGCTGCGCTTCTTGTGCAGTATGAGCGGACCGGAATCCGTGCAAATCTGCAACGTGCTTTTGTCGGGATGCCGCGCTGGTATCTGCAGAGGGTCTTTCGACGGATGCGCGGGCATCGCGACCCGCGAGACCTGTTCCTGAAACAGGAAATTCGGGGCCATCTGTCTGGAATTTCATTTTACTACCGGCAACCGCGGCCGGTGCTGACGACCGAGCCGCACGATGGCTGAAGGCGCACTGGTTTCCGTCGTCATCCCCGCCCGAAATGCGGAAGCGACGCTGGCCCGTACCCTCGAGAGCCTTCTGGCCCAGACCGATCCCCGCTGGGAAGCGCTGCTGGTGAACGATGGCTCCACAGATGGGACAGAGGAGATAATGGCGGGTCATTCGGCTCGCGATTCCCGCTTCCGGCTCGTGGCCGGGGTTGGCGAAGGTGTTGCAGCGGCGCGCAACCGGGGACTTGCCGACGCGCTTGGGCGATGGTTGCTGTTCCTGGATTCCGATGACTGGATCGATCCAGCATTCATAGGGCGGATGACTTCTGCACTGGACGCCGCCCCCGATGCCCAGCTGGCATACTGCGCCTACCAGCGGGTGATGCCTGACGGAAGCAAGGCGCTGCCGCGGATTGAGCCGCGGCTTGCACAGGAACCTTACGAGATCATGGCCCGAACGTGCGGAGCGGCCGTTCACGCGATCCTGGTCGACCGCAAGCTGGTGCAGTCGCTGGGCGGCTTCGACACCGGACTGGTCACCTGCGAGGATTGGGACCTTTGGCAGCGTGTGGCCAGAACAGGCGCGCGCTGGGTGATGGTGGACGAGCCGCTGGCCTTCTATCGCACCACTGCGGGCTCGTTGTCCGCCCGCCGGGACGACATGCTGCGCGATGCGCGCACCGTGATCGACCGCGGGTTCGGCCGAGACGACCGCATGGAGCAATGCGCCCCCGAGCTGCGCGATGGCGTCCAGCATCCGGACTGGGGCTCGGCCGATCGGGCCTGGGCGCTGTTCGCATTGTGGGTTGTGACAGCGGATGCAGTGCAAGGTGGACCTTGTGATTTGCCGAAGCACTGTGTTGCGGAGCTCTCTCTGGGCCACGACGCGGCCGAAGGCCTTGCTGCCATCATCCTTGATGCGGCAGTCGTGGGGTTGCGGAAGGTCGTCTCCGAACTCGCCGCCCATTGGCCCCTCTTTGGCCAGCAATTGCACGCACTTGTTGGCGGCATCGCAGACCTGCGCAGAGACCCGGAAGGAGGGCGACGCCTGCTTTATCTGCTGGAGCAGCAGATCCTGGACCATGACAGGCTGGACCAGCCGCGCACTCTCGGTTTGACCCACGGCTTGCGGGTTTCTCTTGGCAGACCTGCAGCCATGAACCTGCCGGACGGGGTGGACCGCGTCCATGCCTGGCTGATGGCGGGGCGGCATGTGCACGCCGTTGCCAGGTTCGGGGCCCTTGGAAGCATTTCGTCCCGCCACTGGGTCGAGATCGCGTTCCAGATGCTGGGTTTCCGCAAGGTCATGGCAGCCTTGCCGCGCAGGCGCTGGCCGGTGCTTGCTGTCCATTCGGTGGCCCATCTGGCCCGGAAGAGTCTCCGCCATCCGTCATGGCTCGTGCGGCCATCCGGCTGGAAGGGCGTCGCGCAGGAGAGCCGTCGTAGGGCTCGGCTTTCGATGGAAAGCAATTCGGCCGGAACACCGATGCACGCGGCCGTGCTTGGGGAAATCACCCGGGACGAGGCCGATCGGCATCTGGCGGACGCGCTGCTTTTGCCGTCATCAGCGATTGCCGGCCCTCCATCGGTTGAAGCAGGTGATCGGCAAGATCGATCTGTTTTCTGGGAGTCTCTCTTCGAGGTCGAGGATCCTTGGAACTATGGATCGGCTTATGAGCAGGAGAAATATCTATGGCAGCTTCGCCTTCTGCCTAGCAAGCCAGTTGGAAATGCGCTCGAACTGGCGTGCGCCGAGGGTCATTTTACCAGCCATCTTGCACCCAAAGTCAAAAATTTGATTGCGACAGATATTTCGGCGACCGCACTTGAACGCGCTCGGGCTCGAAATAGCAACCGAACCAATATTAGCTATCAGGTACTGGACCTCTCGACAGGACAGATTCCAGGGGGTCAGGATCTGATCGTTTGCTCTGAGGTTCTGTATTATTTGCGAGACGAAACAGAGCTCAGGGAGGTGGCTGGAAAAATCGCCAATGCCTTGGTGACTGAAGGCCATCTTCTGACGGCACATGCCTATGTCTTGAAAGACGATTTGTCGCGGACTGGCTTTGACTGGGACAACCCTTTCGGAGTTTCAACCATTTCCCGAGTGTTTTCGGAAACCCCCGGATTGGTTCGGGTGCGAACGCTGGAAACGGACCTTTATCGGATCGACCTGTTTCGTCGGGCGTCCGATGGCAGCCCGCTCGTGCCCGCAGTGGAGGAGAAGGCAACGATCGAAGCCGATCTGTTGCCTGAAGTGGCTCGCCATATCGTGTGGGGTGGGGCTGTGGTTCGCCGGCAGGATGTGGCGCACGAGCGACGACAACGAATGCCGGTGCTGATGTACCATGCCGTGTCGACCGATGGCCCCGAGGCGCTTGCCCGTTGGCGTGTCAGCCCGGACATGTTCGCGGCGCAAATGCGCTGGCTTCGGGCCAACGGCTATCATTCGGTGGGGTCGGCCGAGCTGGAATGGTATGTTCGAACACAACATCCGTTCTGCGGCCGACCCGTGATGATCAGTGCGGATGACGGGCTGAGAAGCTTTTCCGATCAGGCGTGGCCGATCATTCGTGGGCATGACATGACCGCCGAGCTGTTCATCGTAACAGGGCTGATCGGAAAGGCGGCAGAGTGGGATTCCGACGCCGGCCCGCCAGCTGAATTGATGGACTCCCACAGAATTGCTGCGCTTGCGCAGGAAGGCGCTCGCTTTGGCAGCCATCTTGCGTCGCATCGGGCAGCGGACGGACTCTCTACCATCGAACTGGCCCGAGAGCTTGTTGCTTCAAGGATGTCACTCAAGACCCTTCTCGGACATGATCCCAAAAGCCTGGCGGCGCCCTTTTCGATTTGGGACCAGCGTCTGGCGATGCTGGCCGCCGAGTGCGGCTACACGACCTGCTTCGGCAACAAACAGGGGCCGGCTGCGTTGCGGTCTGACTTGATGAATCTTCCACGCATAGAGGTCATGGGGGACTGGACGTTGCCAGATTTCATCCAGGCGATGGAAGCTGTGCTGTGAGCGCACAACCAAGTGAAGAAGCGCAAACGGTCAGCGTGATCGTGCCGGCTTGGAATGCGTCTTCCACGCTGGACCGAACCTTGCGCAGCATCAGAACACAGACACACGCCGCGCTGGAGATCATCGTGGTCGACGATGGGTCAACCGACGATACACCCAGGATCGTTCTGCGACATGCGGCGGTCGATCCTCGTGTGAGACTGATCCAGCAGGACAATGGTGGTGTGGCGGCAGCACGAAACCGCGGCTGGCAGATGGCGCAATCGGATCTGATCGCCTTTTGCGACGCCGATGATGTGTGGGCTGAGCAAAAGATCGCCTTGCAGTTGGCGGCGCTGTCCGCAGCCAATGAAGGCGGCGCAGGAGCCAGAACAGGACTGGTCTACACCGGCTATTCCGTCATCGACGCAGACGATGTCATCTCCTACGAGGTCTGCCGCACCGACGACGGTGACGTTTTGGACCGGATGCTGATCGGCAACCTGGTCGGGCACGGGAGCGGGGCGCTGGTTTTCCGTCAAGTCCTGATAGACACGAACGGGTTTGAAACCGGACTTCGCGCTGCCGGCGCTCAGGGCTGTGAAGACCTGCTGTTTTACTTCAAGGTTGCGGGCGCTGGTTACCATTTTGCTGTCGTCCCCAAGCCGTTGGTGGGGTATCGGAAACTGCCGGACGCGATGTCGGGCGACCGGCGACAGATGTTGAGGTCGTATATGTTGGTGGTCGCAGAGATGCTTCGCCAATTTCCCGAAAAGCGAGACCTTATTGCGTATGGTCTCCGATTGTATGCAGGCTCCCTGCAGCGGGGAGCGTTCGCCAATCGCCAATTTTTGGCCATGGGATCGTTATGGATTGCATTGGCCCAGGAACATCCCGGGATCGCGGCGCGGGTTGTCGCGATCGATCTGCCAGTCACGGCAACCACGATTGTTGGAGCAGTGCTTCGACGACATCTGTCAGGTTTGAAGGCCTGGGCACTCCGCAATCGCAATCCTGATCCCGCGCAGCAGCCGCTCGGGTCACATCCGACCCAAAGACGGCGCTACAGCGTTGGAAATCCCGATTGATGGCAACAGCGGTGGAAACCAAGCTGACTGGTGCACTGCGCGGAGCAATGGACAACCTGTCGCGACTTCTGGATCTTGTGGGCAAGCCGGCCTGGACAACGCCCGCACTCGTGTCTCTTGGGCTGCTGTCGTCCCTGGCTGAAGCCGTGGGCATCACTCTCATTCTGGTCTTTCTCTACACTGCCATGGGAGAAGTGGAGGGCGCGATCGCCGCGGGCGGGCTGGTCGGGCGTGTGCTGCAGTTTCTGACTGGCTGGATCGGCGGAACCAGCATGCTCGGACTGGCAATTCTGGTCCTCATCGTCGCACGGGCGGCGCTTGCACTGGCCTATAGCTTGGTGAGCGCAAACATCAGCGAAGGGATCAGCGAGCGGGCGCGAAACATGGTGCACCGTCAGTATCTTTCCGCTCCCTACGCGTTCGTCCAGCGCCATGAACAGGCTCAGTTGATGGAGGTTCTGGGCACGGAATCCTGGATGGTGGCCCAAGCCTATTCGGCTGTTACCCGGCTCATCATCAATGGATGCTCGATCCTGGTTTTCGGAATACTGCTGGTCGGCATCTCGTGGAAGATCACCTTGGTTGCCCTTGTCGGCACGCTCTTGATCTCGGCTGCGCTCCGGCGGTTGTCAGAGCCTGCAAGACGCTTGGGGATGGAGTCCAAACTGGTACACCAGGACCTGGGCGAACATATGCTGGTGACGCTGCACGGGCTGCGCGCAATCCGTGCCTATGCGCAGGAAGACGCGCACCAACAGCGATTTGAGGCATCGTCGGCGAAGGCGCGCGACACGGCCATGTCGCTGGTCCGCCTCTCGTCCTGGATCGGGCCTGCAACCGATGTCGGTTATTTCGGCATACTATGCGTCATCATTGCCGGTGCAGGCTGGTGGGGGGTGGAATTTGTGGTCACGCTGGCCGCAGTCGCGCTTTTGTACAGGCTGCAGCCCCATGCCCGCGAGCTTGAGTCGCGGTTGCTGGGGCTTTCGCAAATGCAGCCACAGTTGCAGTCACTGCGAGTCATGCTCGAGCCGGACAAGGGTTATCTGCTCGACGGGCCCCGAGAGATCGCGGAAATTGGGCAAGAAATTGTGTTCGATGACGTGTCATTCTCTTATGCGGGCGGCCAGCAAGTTCTTGATCGCCTTTCCTTTCGCATACCTGCGGGAAAGACCACGGCGCTGATCGGGAACAGCGGTGCCGGCAAGACCACGATCGTGAACCTGTTGTTGCGGTTGTATGAGCCGGTGTCGGGCACCATCCGCGTAGACGGCCACAAGCTGGACGACCTGCGGCGGGCAGCCTGGCTAGGGCTCATCGGGGTTGCCGGACAGGATGTGGATTTGGTGGAGGGTACAGTCGCCGACAATCTGCGGATGGCAAGACATGACGCTGGAGAAGAGGAAATGCGTGCCGCAGCGCAAAGTGCTGGGGTGGCCGAGTTTGTCGAGGGACTGCCTGAAGGATTTGACACCTGGATCGGGCAAGAAGGCATGCGCTTTTCTGGCGGGCAGCGGCAGCGGATTGGACTTGCCCGTGCCCTGCTTCGCGACCCTCGGTTCCTGATCCTGGACGAGGCCATGAGCGCCCTTGATCAGGGCCTCGAAGATAGAATTCGCCATACCATCGAGAATCGATTGGCTGGCCGAACCCTGCTGGTGATTACGCACCGGCTTGAGACACTGAGAGATGCAGCGCACGCGGTCTGGATAGATAACGGGAGAGTTAAAGCCGAAGGACACCCCCATGATATCCTGCGTTTGGTGGCAGGACAATCTGAGATCGTTAGCCCGCTTGAAACCTGAATATTTTACAAATCTATAAAAGAGTTATAATCTATTGAATCATAATTGTAAAATCTTTCTGCACGGGTATTGATAAAATATGGCCTTTGTCTAGACTGTCTTGCATCCTTTCGAATGTCGGATTCATAGGAATTGCATAATGGTCGGTAAACGCGTGCTTATTTCCGGCGGTGCGGGATTCATAGGATCCCATCTTGTCGACAGGCTGTTGTTGCGACCTGATCTGGGCCACCTTGTTGTGGTTGACAATTTATGGACTGGGCTTGTGAGCAACCTGGAACACATTACCGACCCGCGGTTGGTTTTTGTGGAGCAGGATGTGGAGACGTACACCAGCGACACCCTGTTCGATGAAATCATTCATTTGGCTTCTCCAGCCTCCCCCCCTTGGTACATGCGCGAGCCAGTCAGGACGATCCGTGCCAATCTGGTGGGCGCTTTAAACCTCATCGACTTGTTGGCGCCGGGCGGACGGTTCAGCTTTGCTTCCACGTCCGAGGCCTATGGGGACCCTCTGATCAGCCCTCAACCAGAAAGCTATCGGGGATCCGTCGACTGCACGGGCCCAAGATCATCCTATGATGAGAGCAAGCGCTGTACCGAGTCCCTTTTGTTTGAATGCCACCGCACGCGCGGCATGGATGTGCGCGTGGTACGACTATTCAATGTGTTCGGCCCGCGCACCCGGCCGGACGATGGCCGGGCCGTGTCGAACTTTCTGAGCCAGGCTCTGACCGGGGCTGACATCACCGTGTATGGCGACGGCCAGCAATCGCGCAGCTGGGGCTATGTCGACGACATCGTGGATGCCCTCTCGCGCTATTTCTGGCTGGATGATGTTTCCTACGTGGGGCCCCTCAATATCGGGAATGATCGCGAGATTCCGGTAATCGATGTGGCTCGCCACGTGGCGCACCTTGTGCCTGGTACCCAGATCCGATTCTGCCCACCTGTTCCCCAGGATCCGACGAACAGAAGGCCGGACCTGACGCTTTGCCGAAAAGTCCTCCCCGGCTGGGAGGCGAAGGTTTCCTACGAGGAGGGTGTGTCTCGCACTCTGGACTGGTTTCGGCAGACTGTCTTGGCGGGAGCTTCCACCAACGCCCCTTCTCCAGTGAGATTGCATGTTGACAACTGACACTGCAGCTAGACGAGTTCGATGATGTATTCGACCTTGCAGAAGCAAGATGAGTGTAGAGCAATGGCCCAACAGACAACGCATGCTGATCTTGCTTCGTAGCCCGCCGCACTCCTGAACGAGGAGCCGGATCTGCTCATGGTGGAGCACACCCTTTTGCAACTTTTGCAGTGGGCCATTTTGCCGTTCCGTATACACCTGGGCGGAAGCCCCTTCAGTTGGCAAAGTCGAGCCATCAAGGCGAAGGCGCCTTGGCTCAATCCCTCAGATTTTCCTCGTGAAAGGCTGGTGCCGCTTAGGTGACTCGAACACCTGACCCCATCATTACGAATGATGTGCTCTACCGGCTGAGCTAAAGCGGCGTACCAGCAGGGGCGGGCCATTAGCAGCATGGGGGGTTCCCTTCAAGGCCCGGCCGCGCCATTGGGCGGGGATGGCATTCGAACCGAAATTCCTGGGCCAGTCCTCCAGCCTTCCGGACTCGCCCGATGCGGCCGTGCTGGATTATCCGCCCAATCCGCACCCCGGCACCCTGTATCTCGTTCGTTTCGTGGCGCCCGAGTTCACTTCGCTCTGCCCCGTCACCGGCCAGCCCGATTTTGCGCACCTGGTGATCGATTATGTGCCGGATGCGACCATCGTCGAGTCCAAGGCGCTGAAGCTCTACCTCGGCGCGTTCCGCAACCACGCCGGTTTCCACGAGGCCTGCACCGTCGGCATCGGCAAGCGGCTGTTTGCCGAAATGAAACCGCACTGGCTGCGCATCGGCGGCTATTGGTATCCGCGCGGCGGCATTCCGATCGACGTCTTCTGGCAATCCGGCCCACCGCCGGAAGGCCTTTGGTTGCCGGATCAGGGCGTGCCCCCTTATCGCGGAAGGGGTTGAACCCCCACTCAGGCTAGGTTGACCCTCCCATCCTCGCGCGCCACGCAAGGACCATCAATTCCAAGGGAGGATCACGAACATGGCAGGCCCGCTCGAAGGCGTCCGCATCATCGAGATGGCCGGCATCGGCCCCGGGCCGTTTGCCGGCATGATGCTGGCCGATCACGGCGCCGAGGTGATCCGGGTCGACCGCCCCAATGCCCAGGCGCCCGAGCCGGTGCTGGGCCGCAACCGCAAGTCGATCATCCTGGACGTGAAGACGCCGGAGGGCATCCAGATCGTCCGCGACCTGGCGAAATCCGCCGACGGTTTCTTCGAGGGGCTGCGCCCGGGCGTGATGGAGCGGCTGGGCCTTGGGCCCGAAACCCTCCTCGCCGACAACCCGAAGCTCGTCTATGGCCGGATGACCGGCTGGGGCCAGACCGGCCCCTATGCGCCGGCCGCCGGGCACGACATCAACTACATCGCGCTTGCCGGTGCGCTCCACACCTATGGCCGGGCCGGCGAGAAGCCCACGCCGCCGATCAACATGGTCGGCGATTTCGGCGGCGGCGGCATGATGCTGGCCTATGGAATGGTCTGCGCGATCCTCTCGGCGCGTGCCACGGGCAAGGGGCAGGTGATCGACTGCGCCATGACAGAGGGCGCAGCCGTGCTGATGGGCATGATCTGGGGCTTCCGCGGGATGGGCGCCTGGAAGGACGAGCGCGGGGTCAACATGCTCGACACCGGGGCCCACTTCTATGACACCTATGAATGCGCCGACGGCAAGTTCATCTCGCTGGGTTCCATCGAGCCGCAATTCTATACCCTGCTGCGCAAGCTGACGGGGCTGGACGCCGACCCCGATTTCGACGCCCAGATGAACAGCCGCGAATGGGGGCCGCTGAAGGCGAAGCTGACGGCCCTGTTCAAGAGCCAGCCGCGCGACCACTGGTGCCAGTTGATGGAGACGACCGACGTCTGCTTCGCGCCGGTTCTCAGCATGGCCGAAGCGCCAGAGCATCCGCACAACAAGGCGCGCGGCAGCTTTGCCGAGATCGGGGGCATGGTGCAGCCGATGCCGGCGCCGCGCTATTCGGGGACGGCCACGGCTGTCCCGACGGCCGCGCCTCGCGCCGGATCCCACACCGAGGAACTGCTGGCAGGGCTGGGCTATGACGCGGCCGGGCTTGCAGCCCTGAAAGCGACGGGCGCATTGGGGCGTTGACCGCCCGGCCCGCCCGTGGCCTATGTGCGGGGTGAGGTGGCCGAAGTCCGTGATGCTCGCCCTTGCCCTTCTGGCGGGTCCGCGCGCAATGGGCCAGAGTGAGCCTGACCTCACGCCTGCCGAACTGGAATATCAGGCCGACCGGCACGACGACGCTGAGACGCCCGAGGAGGAGGAGGCCGCGTTCGACGCACGGCCCCGCCCCTGGCGCATCGACCCCTGGATCCCGTTCAACTGGCGGTCGAACCTGGCGCTTGCCCCGCGCGCCGTGC
>JBGTBK010000154.1:0-5151 GCA_041749355.1 Sandaracinobacter sp.
CCCACTTCTCGTTCGTGGTGGTCGCGTAGAGCCGGTACTTCTCCCGGCTGTCGTAGAACCGCGCCGGCCCGTTCGCTTCGGCCATGGGCGCCTCCTCCAGCTCCTAACGCCTCATTGCCGGGGCCATCTTGTCAGGACCCAGCTTCATGGGTACGGGACACTCCGGCTCGCAGGCCGGGCATGACGCATCAGTTGTTCTGCGCCACCGCCTGCTTCACCGGGCCGATGGCAGCCGGCGTCTTCGGCACGCCGGCAAGCGGTTTCCGCCCGGCGGCGAGCGACGAGGCCGTGGCGCCGGTTGCTTCGGTTGAAGCCCCTGAGCCGGTTGCCGACGACGGCGGCTTTTCGGATGAGGACATCCTGGAACTGGGCGAGCCGATGGCGGCTGCAGCCGAGCCGGAAATGGACCTTCCCGAGCCGGTTATCGCCGAACTGCCCTTGAGCGTTCCGGCCCGGCAGGAGAGGCTGGAAGCCGAAGCGCGCGCTGCGGTTGCCGAGGAAGAAGCCCAGCCGCAGCGTCGCCAGACGCTGTTCGAGCGGATGATGGATCTCGCCCGCAAGCCCAAGGTGGAAGACGCCCCCGTCGAGACGCTGGCGCCGGAGCCCGAGGTGAACGAGGATGCCGACGAGACGCGAATCCCGCCGTTCATGCGGCAGCAGAGGAACTAGGCGGCTGGCATCAGGGCGCAGCGTTGATTGCCAGACTCGCCGTTTCCTCGGACGGCATGAGAAAGGGCAGTCCCCGTCAGGGCTGCCCTTTCTACATGTCCGACGGCGCGGCTGCGCCGCGCTCCTCTCTCCCGTTCCTACTTTCTTCTGATGAAGTCTCGAGCGGACTCGCGGGGCTGGCCCGCGGCCGCTAAAGAACGCATGTGAACTCCGAATTCGAAAAGCTGGTCGAGGCGGCCCCCTATGGCGCGGCCGAGCCCCTGTCGCCGCTGGTGCGCCGCGTGCTGGCGAAGAACCCCTCGCCCTTCACCTTCACCGGCACCGGCACCTATATCGTGGGCCATGGCACGGTCGCGATCATCGATCCGGGCCCGGCCGACCCGGCGCATCTGGACGCAGTGGCAGCGGCTGTGGCTGGCGAGACGGTTTCGCAACTGCTGATCACCCACACCCACATGGACCATTCGCCCGGCGCCGGGCCGCTGAAGGCGCGGCTGGGCGGCGTGATTGCGGGCTGTGCGCCGCTGGTGCTGAGCGACGACGGCCCGCGCGCAGATGCCGGCTTCGACCCGACCTACGCGCCGGACCATGTGATGGCGGATGCCGAGGCGGTAACCGGCCCCGGCTGGACCCTGCGCGCCGTCCACACGCCGGGCCACACCTCGAATCATCTGTGCTTTGCGCTGGAGGAGGAGCAGGCGCTGTTTTCGGGTGACCATGTGATGGGCTGGTCGACCACGGTCGTCGCCCCGCCCGACGGCGACATGGCGGCCTACATGGCGTCGCTTGCCAAGCTGATGGAGCGGGCCGACAGCCGCTATTACCCCACCCACGGTGCGCCGGTGGACGAGCCGCAGAGGCTGGTGAAGGGCATGATCGCCCACCGCCGCCAGCGCGAGACGCAGATCCTGGGCCTGCTGGCCGAGGGCCCGCGCGCGATCCCTGCGATGGTGGAGCGCATGTATGCGGCAGTCGACAAGCGCCTCTGGCCGGCCGCAGGGCGGAGCGTGCTGGCGCACCTGATTGATCTGGAGGCGCGCGGGCAGGTGGTGCGCGAGGGTGAAGCCTGGAAGGTGGCGGCATGAAGGCGGGCTGGATCGGCGGCCTTCTTGTGGGGGCGCTGGGCATTGCGGCCTGGGGCTGGGTCGCGCCGCCGCAGGCGCTTGTCGACCGGGTGGTTGCGGCCAATTGCGACTGCCCGGGGCCGCTGGTTGTCGCGCAAGCGGCGCTGAAGGAGCAGAAGCGCGAGCAGAAGCTGCTGGTCAGCAGCATCCGCTTCGACGCCAGCGCTGTCACCGAGGAGCCGCTGTTCATGGCCCGGCCCAACGGCGTGCCCGACCTGCTGTGGCAGCTGATCTCCGCCCGCAAGTCGGTCAGGGTGCCGGTGACGATCGATTATGTGGTCGATCTGGCTGGCATGACCGATGCCGACCTCGCGTGGGACGAGACGAGCCAGACGCTGACCGTCCGCCGCCCGGCGATTGCCCTGCGCGGGCCACAGATTGCCGGGATTGCTGCCAAGGTCGAGGTTTCGAACGGCTTCGTGCTGTGGGTGTCTGGCGCAGAGGAGAAGCTGACGGAAACGGCGCTTGCGGCGCTGACGGCCAACGCCGAGGACGCCGCCCGCCGCGACAAGCCGATGGCGCAGGCCAACGAGGATGCAGACCGGTCGGTCGCCCGCACCTTCGAGCTTCCGCTGCGGGCGGCCGGATTCCCGAACGCAAGAGTGGTCGTGACCCGCAACCAAGGATGAAGCCGATGCGCATTGCTGCCCTGATTGCCGCCCTTCTGCTTGCGGGCCCCGCGACAGCCGCCCCCACCGACATCCACGTTCGCGTGCTGAGCCAGGGCGCGAAATTCATCGGCACGTCGATGGGCGGGGTGGAGGTGAGCCTTCGCGACGTGCACACCGGCGAGGTCCTTGCCGCAGGCCTTGTGCAGGGGTCCACCGGCGACACGCAGAAGATCATGGCCGGCGCCCCGCGCGCTGCGCCCGTCTCCACGCCCGACAGTGCGGTCTGGAAGGGGGTGATCGACCTGCCGGTGCCGCGCCTGATCGAGGTGGTGGCGCGTGGGCCCCTTGCCCAGCCGCAGGCGATGGTGACGGTGACCAGCCAGCGCTGGGTGCTTCCGGGCCGCGGCGTCACCATCGGCGACGGCTGGCTGCTGGAGCTTCCGGGGCTGGTGGTCGATGCGGTGGAGCCCGCCGCGCACGAACAGCTGGCCAAGGGCACGACCAGCCGGCGGATCGCGGTGAATGTTGCGATGATGTGCGGCTGCCCGATCACGCCGGGCGGCCTGTGGGATGCCAATGGCTTCGACGTGCGGGCAACGGTGCGCGCGCCGGGCGGCACCGTCACCGACTTGAAGCTGCCCTATGGCGGCCGCACCGGCCTGTTCGCGGCCGACATTCCGCTTGGCGCGTCGGGTGCCTATGTCGTGACGGTAACGGCCTTCGACAGCAAGACCGGCGCGACCGGGGTGGACCGCACCAGCTTTCTGCTGCCCTGACCGGCGCTAGAAGTTCGCGACGAGGGTGACGTTCAGCGCCCGGTTCACCCGGTCCGGCTCGGCCTGCGGGAAGCGCTGGGAAAAGGCGCCGACTTCCAGCGCATGCTTGCCCATCGGCAGGGCGAGGCCGACGAAGCTGCGGTGCTGATCGAAGCCGGTGTCTGGGCTCCAGCCGGTGTCGGACAGCGTCAGAAATGCCTCGTGCCAGGCAATGAAGCGCGGCGCGGATGCCTCGCCCAGCGGGACGTTCAGGCGAAACAGTTGGCGCGCCCTGAGCGACATGCCGTCGCCGCCGTCCAGCCAGCGCTGCTCCAGCCGGGTGCGGCCGATCAGCTGCGCGCGCTCGCCCCGGATGATCGGGTAGAGCGCCTGCTGCCAGCCGCGATGCTCGACCGTTCCGGCGCCGGTGCGCGGGGTGGTGCGGACATGGACATAGCCGGCAACGAGCGACAGGTTCGGCGACACCCTTGTGCCGATTGCGCCGCGAAACAGGGTCTGGCCCAGCCGCGATGCGTCATCGGAAAAGCGGCCCGACGCATCGAACCAGAAGATCAGGTCCCCGCTGATGGACCCCTGCGCCAGCATGTTCAGCCAGAGCTGGCCGTCGGTCGAGGCCCTGGCAGGCAGGGGCGCCAGAAGCAGCGCGAGCAGGCAGAGAATTCGCATCGGGACTGGTCCAGTCGGTTCGGGGCCCCACAGCTGTTGCCGGGCCGACGCCTGCCTAATGTTTCAGACTTGAAATGATATCAAGTCACATTCGTGTCGCAGATCGGGTCAGCCAGCCCGTTCCAGCCGCACTTGCCCGGCCGGCACGCGCCAGCTTGCCACCGTCGAGACCTTGCCCCCGCTGCGACGGATGGTGTCGACCACGCGCATGTCGGCCTGCCAGCCTTCGGGCGAGACGGTCATCAGCGTCCAGCCGCGCTCGTCGCGGACATATTTCAGCCCGGGGTTCCGGCGCAGGATCTCGGCATGCTCCTTGCGCTCGCCAGGCCCGTCGGAGCCGGACGAGATGGAGGTGGTGACGAACTCCACCGCCCGCGCTGGCGCTTCGGGGGCGGCGCCGGTGGTCCGCACCTCGCCGGCATAATGCTGGTGCTCGTCGCCGGTCAGCACCACCAGGTTGGGCACGCCCTTCAGCCGGTTCAGCAACCGGTCGCGCGGAACGGCATAGCCGCCCCAGCTGTCGGGGTTGATGGTCTTCGTGTCGGCCCTTGCCCGGTCCAGGTCCATCACCATGATCTGCTGCAGCAGCGCATTCCAGCGCGCCGGCTGACCCGAAAGTCCCTTCACCAGCCAGTCCTCCTGCGCGCGGCCGATCACTTCGGCGTCGGCCCGGTTCACCTCGGGACAGAAGCTGCCGAACTTGTCGCCGCAGGGCTGGTCGGTGCGCCAGTTGCGGGTGTTCAGCATCCGCGCATCCAGCAGCCGGCCATAGCGATACTGCCGCCAGGGGCCCGAGACTCCGTTTACCGGCAGGGCATCAGCGCGCACCGGCATGAACTCGTACCAGGCCTGCATGGCGGCTGCGCGGCGAAGGCGGAAGACCTCCGGCGGCACGTCGCCGGCAAGGTCGCCCACCCAGTTGTTCACGGTCTCATGGTCGTCGAAGCTGCACAGGAAGGCCGTGGAGGCGTGCGCCGCCTGCAGGTCCGGGTCGCGCCGGATCAGGCTGTAGCGGCGGCGGTAATCATCAAGGCTGAAGGTCATTGGCGCGTCGTGCAGGCGAACGGTTGCCTCCAGCTCTCCGCTGTTCCAGTTGCTGCGGCTGGCGACCGCCCCGCCCTCGTACATATAGTCGCCATAGTGGAACAGCGCGTCGACATCGGCCTTCGCGATGTCGGCATAGGCGGTGTAGAGGCCCGACTGGTAATCCTGGCAGCCGGCAACCGCGAGCCGCACCTGGCGCACATCGGCGCCGGCCCCGGGCAGGGTGCGGGCGCGGCCGACAGCCGACACCGCGTCGCCGAT
>JBGTBK010000155.1:0-5949 GCA_041749355.1 Sandaracinobacter sp.
GGCCGCTACCTCGCCGGACACATAGGCGACCCGCTGCCCGGCCCGCGCCATCCGCCCGGCCGCCTGGAGCAGCAGGGTGGATTTTCCGATGCCCGGATCGCCGCCAATCAGCACGGCCGAACCCGGCACCAGCCCGCCACCAAGTGCCCGGTCCAGCTCGGCAAAGCCGGTCGGCAGGCGCTTCGGCAGCTCGATCACGGCATCGAGCGGCTGCATCTGAAGCACCCGCCCACCCGTCTTCAGGCTGTGCTTCTGGGCAAAGGGCGTGGCGCTTGCGGCGGCCTCCTGCTGCAGCGTGTTCCACTCGCTGCAATCCGGGCACTGCCCCATCCATTTGGGCTGAACCGAGCCGCAGGCCTGACACACATATCGGATCTGGGGCTTCGCCATCGCTGGGATGTAGGGCTTCAGGCCGCGCGGGGAAATGGGGCAAGGGAAATGGAGAAAGCTGCCCTCATCGCCGGGCCGCCCAGATCGCAGCTTCGGCCTCCAGCAGTGTCACGAACGCCACCTTCGCCTGCTGATAGTCGGGCCGGTGCGAAAGCTCGGTCTTGTGCTCGGCATAGGCGTTCGCCCGATCGGGGTTGGCGCGCAGAAAGTCCCGGAAGACGAGGTGCCTATCGATCTGGGGCGAACCCGGCTCGTAAAGGTGAAGGTGGTGGGTCCTGAGGCCCGCCGCGGTCGACATCCGGAAATAGCGGCGCCCTTCGATCCCGTAGGCACCCAGGCCTTCATAGCCGAGCGTCGCCAGCCTGTCGGGGGCAAGCACCCCGAAGTCGATCACGACCCCCAGCATGTCGATGATGGGCTTGGCGCACAGGCCGGGAACAGCCGTGCTTCCGATGTGGTGCAGCGCCACCAGTCCGGGGCCGAGCTCGGCATGCAGGGCGACTGCCGCGCTGGCAAAGGCACTGGCCCAGGCTGGATCATGCGGAACGATCAATCCTGCCGACATGGCCGAGAGGCGGTCAGGCCGCGTCCGCCAGCACCAGGGCTGCGTGCAGGGCAAGGCCGATCAGCCCGCCGATCAGGGTGCCGTTCAGGCGGATATACTGCAGGTCGCGCAGAACTGCGCCTTCCAGACGGTCGGTGATGGTGGCCGCGTCCCAGCCCTTCACCGTGTCGCTCACCAGCCGAACGATGCTGTGGCCATGGTCGGCAACCGTGCCCACAACCGCGCGCCGCGCCAGCTGGTTCACCGAGGCCGAAAGTTGCCGATCCTCGCGAAGCGAGCGCGCCATCGCCTCGCCGATGTCCGAAAGTCCGTCGCCCTGCGCCATGCGCAGCAGGCCATCCTTCAGCCGGCTCCACAGGCCTTCCAGCCAGTCGGCAACCGCCGGGTTCGCAAGCAGCTCGCGCTTCACCCGCTCCACCTTCTCCTTTGTCTCGGGCATGTGCTGCAGATCGAAAGCAAGGTTCGAAAGCGCCAGGTCCGCCTTTTCGCGCACCGGGTGGTCGGGGTCTGCCGCAAGGTCCGCCAGCAGCCCGCGAAGCCCGTTCACCAGCTCGTTGGCGATGCGCTCGTCCACATTCACCAGCCTGAGCACCCAGCTCGTGCGCTCCTCCACCATGGCGCGGATCAGGCCCTCCTGGCTGTCGATGGTACGCGAAGCCCAGCCGATCAGCTGGTCGATCACCGGCCGGTGCCGGCCATCGGCGATCATCGCCTCCAGCATCCGGCCCAGCAGGGGCGACAGCTCCACGTCGCGCAACCGGGTCGAGGCGCCCTCCTGCAACCGCTTCATCACGGCAGCGGCCGCCGGCGTTTCGGCCAGCTGGGTGACAAGGCTGGAAATGCCGCGCCGCACCCGCCCGCCAGAGGCTGGCCGCTCCAGCACGCCGGCAAGCGCATTGGCAGCGTCGAATCCCTCCAGCCGGCGGGCAACATTGCCCGGCGTCAGGAAGTTCGACTTCAGGAAGGTCGCAAGCGCCTCCCCGATCCGGTCCTTCGATTTCGGGATGATCGCCGTGTGCGGGATCGGGATGCCCATGGGGTGGCGGAACAGCGCCGTCACTGCGAACCAGTCGGCAAGGCCGCCCACCAGCGCCGCCTCGGCAAAGGCCTGCACCCACACCCATTGCGGATTGTGTGCCTGCATCGCCCAGGTCGATGCTGCCAGCAGCGCCGCCATCAGAACAAGCAGGCCGGTCGCGAACCGACGCAGGCGGATCGCCTGCTCGGCGCGCGCGGAAACGGTCAGCAGGTCGGTGTCGTCACTCGGCAGCTTGGGGCCCCGTCGAAGTCGGCGTTGCCGGTGCGTTACCAGCTTCGCCGCCGTTCGTGAACCAGCGACTGAGCCGTGGCCCGATCCAGCGCTCCAGATCATCGGCAAGCGTGAAGCCGGCCGGCACGATCAGCAGCGTCAGCACGGTCGACAGCGTGAGGCCACCGATCACCGAAATCGCCATCGGCGCCCGGAAGCTGGCGTCGCCGTGCAGCCCCAGCGCAATCGGAAGCATGCCGGCCACCATTGCAACCGTCGTCATCACGATCGGCTGGGCCCGCTTGTGCCCGGCGTCGATGATCGCGGTTTCCCGGTCGACCCCGTGGCGCATCTCCTCGATCGCGAAATCGACCAGCAGGATCGAGTTCTTGGCGACGATGCCGAACAGCATGAGAAGGCCGATGTAGACCGGCATGGTGAGAATATTGCCGGTCAGGATAAGGGCAATCACCGCACCCAGCGGCGCCAGCAGCAGAGAGCCCATGTTCACGAACGGCGGCAGCACCCGCTTATAGAGCAGCACAAGCACGCAGAACACGAGCATCACGCCGGCAAGAACGGCAACGATGAAGTTCTGCACCAGCTCGCCCATGGCCTCGTCCTGACCGAAACGCACCTGTTTCACACCCTGCGGCAGGTTGGACATCGTCGGCAGCTTGGCGATGGCTTCAAGCCCGGTGCCGAATTCAGCCCCGTTCAGATCGGCTTCCAGCGTGATTCGGCGGGTCTGGTTGTAGCGGCGGATCGTGGTGGGTCCCGCGCCGAAGCTGATGTCGGCGACCACCTTCAGCGGAACCGAGCCACCCGATGCCGTCGGCACAGGCAGATTCTCCAGCATCGTCATGTCCGTCCGCGAGTCCGGAGTCAGGCTGACGCGAATCGGCACCTGGCGGTCAGACAGGGAGAATTTCGCCAGATTCTGGTCGATGTCGCCAATCGTGGCGATCCGGATGGTCTGGGACAGGTCGATCACCGACACGCCGAGTTGGGCGGCCATGTCCGTCTTCGGCCGGATCAGGATTTCGGGACGCTCCATGTCGCCCCTGATCCGCGCTTCGCGCAGGATCTTGAGCCCCTGCATTTCCTTCTCGACCTTGAGCGCGGTCTGTTCCAGCAGCACTGGGTCGTCGCCGGCCAGCATGATGGTGACATCGCGCCCGCCGCCGCCCTGCTGGTTCTCGAAGTAGATCCGCGCATCCGGGATGGCTGCCATCAACGGCACCACACGCCGTTCGAATTCCTTGGTGGACACCGTGCGGTCGTCGGCTTCGACAAGGTCGACATACAGCGAGCCCATGCGGATATCGCCGTTGTCGCCGACATATTCGAAGATCTGCTTGGTCTCAGGCTGCGCCCTGAGGATCGCACTGGCCTTCTCGACCGCCCGCGAGGTGTCGGCGAGCTGCGCGCCCGGCGGAAGCTCGATCTTCAGGGCCGAGGTGCCACTGTCGACATCCGGCTGGAAGGCAGTCGGCAGCTGCATGAAAAGGATGATCGTCAGCGCAAACGAGGCCGCGCCCACCATCACCGTCTTCCAGCGATGATGGATGGTCCACTCCAGGAACGAGAGATAGCGCCGCATGATCGCGTTCTCGCCGTGCGGCTGCTCGCCGTGCGGCTTCAGGAAATAGGCTGCGATCAGCGGCGTGATCAGGCGCGCAACCAGCAGCGACATGAACACCGCAATGGCGACGGTCAGGCCGAACTGCTTGAAATATTGCCCTGAAATGCCCGGCATGAACGAGACCGGCAGGAACACGGCAATGATCGCGAAGGTGGTTGCAACCACCGCCAGCCCGATCTCGTCGGCCGCGTCCATCGCCGCCTGATAAGGCGATTTGCCCATTCGCATGTGGCGCACGATATTCTCGATCTCGACGATCGCATCGTCGACAAGGATGCCCGCCACCAGGCTCAGCGCCAGCAGGCTGATGGTGTTCAGCGTGAACCCCAGCATGTCCATGAACCAGAAGGTCGGGATCGCGCTCAGCGGAATGGCCAGCGCCGAGATGATCGTCGCGCGCCAGTCGCGCAGGAACAGGAACACCACGACGACGGCAAGGATCGCGCCCTCGACCATCGCGATCATCGCGCTCTTGTATTCCATCTTGGTGTACTTCACGGTCGTGAACAGCTCGGTGAACTCGACGCCAGGGAACTCCGCCCTCAACTTGTCGAGCTCGACTTCCATCGCATCGTGCACCGAAACGTCGGATGCACCCTTGGCCTTGGACAGCGCGAAGTTCATCACCTGCCGGCCATCGAGCCGTGCGATCTCGCGCTGCTCGGACGTTCCGTCGCGCACGTCCGCTATGTCGGACAGGCGAACTTCACGCCCGCCCGGGATGGAGATGCGGGTGTCCCTCAACTGCAGAGCGGTCTTGGCGCCGCCCAGCACGCGAACGGCTTGCTCCTCCCCCGAAATCTCCGTCCGCCCACCGGTGGCGTCGATGTTCAGCTGGCGGAGTTCGGCGTTCACCTGGGCCGCCGTGATGCCATAGGCCTGCAGCTTCACCGGATCCAGATCAACGCGGATTTCCCGCTCCACGCCGCCGCCGCGGCCAACCTGGGCGACGCCCGGAATCGACACAAGCCGCTTCGTGACGGTGTTGTCGACGAACCAGCTCAGTTCTTCCAGCGACATCGAAGTGGACTTCACTGCCATGTAGCTGATGGGGCCGCCCTCGATCTCCATCCGCGAGACTTGCGGCTCGTAGATGCCGTCGGGCAGGTCGGACCGCACCTTCGTCACGGCATCGCGGACGTCGTTGACTGCGCGATCCACCGGAGTTCCCAGGTGAAACTCGATGTTGGTGAACGAGCCGCCTTCCTGCACGTAGGACGAGATCGACTTCACATTGCCGATGCCCGCGACCGCGCCTTCGATCTTCTGGGTGATCTGGGTCTCGATCTCGGTCGGCGCACCACCGGGCTGGCTGATGTTGACCATCACGATCGGTGCCGAAATGTCCGGCATCTGCGTGATCTTCATGTTCATGAAGCTCAGCACGCCAACGGCGGTCAGCATCACGAACAGCAGGATCGGCGGAATCGGATTCTTGATCGACCAGCTGGAAATGTTGCGAAGGTCCATCGCGTCAGCCCTTTGCAGGAACAGGGTCAGCGACAGGCGCCGCGGCTGTCGCCGCCGCGGCTGGCCGCAGAACCGGCTTCACCTTCTCACCTGGCGTCAGGAATGCGCCGGCCGACACAACCACTTTCTCAGTGCCTGAAAGGCCCGTCAGGATGGCGACACCTTCGGCCGCAACCTTGCCAATCGTGACGACACGCTGCTGGACCGTGCCATCGGGCAGCACGACAAGCACGCTGCTGCCGTTCGCATCGCTCTGGATCGCGGACTGCGGCACCACCGGCCGCTGGGCCCGGACACCCTCGATCTCCACATTGGCGAAGCCGCCGGCGCGGATGTCGGGCGACGCCGGCAGCGCGACGCGCGCCATTCCCTGCCGTGTCTGCGGGTCGATCACAGGCTCCAGCAGCCAGACCGTGCCGGCATAGCGATTGGGCGAGCCGACCGGCGTGACGTTCGCCGTCTGGCCCACCGCCAACTGCGGCATGTCCTGCTCGGCCACCTGGGCGCGAAGCTCCATCTGCCCGCCAGCCGCGATGCGATACAGCGCGCCGGACCCGGGCGACACGATCTGGCCGGGCTCCACCATGCGCTGCAGCACCAGGCCGGCTTCCGGCGCACGGATGGCCAGGC
>JBGTBK010000156.1:0-6758 GCA_041749355.1 Sandaracinobacter sp.
CTTCCGCCTCGCCACTGAAACGCCCGAAAGCGCCATCATTTCGGTGCTGATGCCCGATCAGGAAACCACGGTGCGCATGTGGGCGGCGATGATCGAGCTTGGCGTCTACGTCAACATGAGCCGCCCGCCCGCGACACCCGCCGGCATCTTCCTGCTGCGCTGCTCCCTCTCGGCCGCCCACACGCTCGACGATGTCGACGTGATCGTCAGCCGCTTCGTGCAGGCGCGCGACAGCCTTGCAGCCATGAAGGCCGCCTGACCAACCCATCCCGCACCCCGGCCTGTGCCGGGGCGCGGCTTCGGGCTTGCCGTTGTGCCCCTGCCGGTGCCACAAGCGGCCCCGCGCCGGCTTCCGCGGTGCAGAAGGACACCTGATGGATTTCGCCTACCCCTTCGCCGCCCTCGGCACCGGCCTCGTCATCCTGCTCTACATCTGGACCGGCCTCACCGTCGGCAAGGCCCGCAAGACCCACGGCGTGGACTACCCCAACACCACCGGCAACGACGCCTTCAACCGCGTCTGGCGCGCCCACGCCAACACGCTGGAAGCCCTGCCCCAGTTCCTCCCCAGCCTGTGGCTGTTCGCGGTCATCGTCTCCGACATGTGGGCAGGCATCCTCGCCCTCATCTGGGCGTTGGGGCGCATCCTCTATGTGCAGGGCTACGCAGTCGCCGCCGAGAAGCGCAGCACCGGCTTCATGATCGCCCTCGCCGCCACAGCCATCGCCCTCTTCGGCAGCATGGGCGTCGTCATCTGGCAACTCGTCTCCTGAGCCACCACCCCCGCAGTTGACAGCCCCGCCCCCCGCGCCCAATTCGGCGCGCGGAGCAGGAACCGGGACAAAAGCCCGGCAAAGGGGAACAGATGGCCGCAGAACCAGCCGCAACAACCGAAGACCAGCCCATCGACATCAAGCGCGACCGCCTGGTCATCGTCGCCTCGTCGCTCGGCACCGTGTTCGAATGGTATGATTTCTTCCTCTACGGAATCCTCGCCGCCCTCATCGGCAAGCTCTTCTTCCCCATCGACAATCCCACCGCCGCAACGCTCGCCAGCCTCGCCGCCTTCGGCGCCGGCTTCGGCGTCCGCCCCATCGGCGCGATGGTGTTCGGCCACTATGGCGACCGCATCGGCCGCAAATACACCTTCCTCATCACCATCACCCTGATGGGCGCCGCAACCGCCGCCATCGGCCTGCTGCCCACCTACGCAACAGCCGGCCTCTGGGCCCCTGCCCTCCTCGTCTTCCTGCGCCTGCTACAGGGCTTTGCACTCGGCGGCGAATATGGGGGCGCGGCCATCTATGTCGGCGAACATGCGCCAAAGGGCCGGCGCGGCGAGTACACCAGCTGGATCCAGATCTCGGTGCCCGGCGGCTTCCTGCTCTGCCTCGTCGTAGTGCTCCTCACTCGCGCCTCCATGAGCACCGAAGCCTTCGAGGCCTGGGGCTGGCGCATCCCCTTCCTGCTCTCCCTCGCCATGCTCGCGATCAGCATCTACATCCGGATGCAACTGTCCGAGAGCCCTGTGTTCAAGGCGATGAAGGCGGCCGGCACCACGTCCAAGAACCCGATCGTCGAGGCCTTCTCCGACCGCGAGAACCTCGGCAAGGTCCTCACCGCCCTGTTCGGCGTCGCAGCCGGCCTGACCGTCGTCTATTACACCAGCCAGTTCGGCACGCTCTACTTCCTCACCGGCACCGCAGGCGTCGGCGAAACCGAGACCCTCATCTACCTCGCAGCCGGCGCCTTCCTCGCTGCCCCCCTCTATGTGCTGTTCGGCATGCTGTCCGACCGGATGGGCCGCAAGAAGCTGCTGCTGATCGGCTATGCGCTGTCGGCGCTGCTCGTCTTTCCGCTGTTCCACCTGATGGCCAACGGCGCCAATCCCGCGCTCGCCCGCGCCACCGCCGAAAACCCCGTCGTGCTCGAACTGCCGGACTGCGACTTCTCGGTCTTCGCCCGCAAGCAGACCACCGAATGCGCCCAGGCGCTCGGATATCTCACCAAGCGCGGGGTCGCCTATTCGAAGGAACCGGCCGACGCTGTCGCGCTTCGCGTTGGCGACACCCGGATCGAGGGCTTCAGCGCCGACAGCTTCTCGGCCGCATTGAAGGCCGCCGGCTACCCCGAAAAGGCAAACCCGGCCGAAAAGCAGCGCTGGAAGATCATCCTCGGCGTCTTCGGCCTCGTGGCGCTCTCGGCCATGACCTACGGCATGGTCGCCGCGATCCTGGTGGAACTCTTCCCGGCAAAGGTGCGCTACACCTCCATGTCGGTGCCCTACCACATCGGCACCGGCTATTTCGGCGGCTTCCTGCCCTTCATCCAGCAACTCATCGTGGTGAACACCGGAGACCCCTTTGCCGGCCTCTGGTACACGGTCGGCGTCGTGGTCATGGCCTTCGTCGTCACCCTCATCTGGCTGCCCGAAACCCGCCACAACGATATCCATGTCTGAGGGGCACGACTAGCCACACGCCCAGTTGCAACCCCGGCCTTGTTCCCGGCACAGAATGGGCCGGAAGGGGAGACACGCATGGGCCCGCTGCACGGCATCAAGGTTCTCGATCTCAGCCAGATCGTCTCGGGCCCCATGGCGGCCGCCTGGCTGACAGACCAGGGCGCCGACTGCCTCAAGCTGGAAAGCCCCGGCGGCGACCCCATCCGCCAGTTCGGCGCCCGCAAGGGCGATCTCTCGGCCATCTTCGTCGCCGTCAACCGCGGCAAGCGCGGCGAAGCCCTCGACTTGAAGAACCCGGCCCACCACCCCCGCTTCGAAGAACTGCTGCTCTGGGCCGATGTGCTGGTGGAAAACTTCCGCCCCGGCACCATGGACAAGCTCGGCTGGGGCTGGAGCCGCGCCCACGCGCTGAACCCCCGCCTCATCTGGTGCAGCATCACCGGCTTCGGCCCCGACGGCCCCTATGCAAACCTTCGCGCCTACGACCCTGTCGTGCAGGCCGCCTCCGGCCTCACGGCAATCCAGGGGGATGCGGCGAGAGCCGCCGCGGGCCAGGCCGAGCCAGACGGCACGCCCCGCCTGATGGGCAGCCTCATCTGCGACAAGGTCACGGCACTCACCGCCGCCCAGGCCATCACCGCCGCCCTGTTCCACCGCGAACGATCGGGCGAGGCGCAGCGGATCGAGGTCTCGATGCTGGACTCCGCCATTGCCTTCAACTGGGTGGAAGGCATGTACAATCAGGCCTTTGTCGAACCGGCAGACCCCCAGCCCGACTATGCGCAGCTCGGGCGGCTCTGGCAGGCAAAGGACGGCCATGTCGCCCTCTCGGCGCTGCAGGATGTCGAGTTCCAGGCGCTGCGCGAGGCACTGGGCAACCCCGCCTCGCTCGCAGACCCGGCCTACGACACGGCAGCCGGCCGCTTTGCCAACCTGCCCGGCTGGTTCGCTGCAATGGCCACCGAAGTCGGCGCGCGAACATGCGCCGAGCTCATGGCGGGCTTCACCGCCCATGGCGCAGTCGGCTGCGTCGTGAACAGCCGCGAAGCCGTGATCACCGACCCGCAGGTCCTGCACAACCGGTGCCTCGCAACCGTCGACCAGGGCAGCGCCGGCCCGGTCCGAGTCGCGCGCCATCCAGCCCGCTTTTCGGCAACACCAGCCGTTGAACCCGGCCCTGCGCCTGCCATTGCAACCGGCAGAGTGGGTTAATTCGACCCTTATCCCCCACGAACACCGTTACCCGGCCAGTCACACGATTGCAGAGCCCGCCACCCCGTCCCATATTGCAGCCCTATGGCTGATATCGAACAACTGACCCGCCCCGTCCTCCCCTTGCGCGACATCGTCGTGTTCCCGCAGATGATTGTCCCGCTGTTCGTGGGGCGCGAAAAGTCCGTGAAGGCGCTCGAGGCGGTCATGCAGACCGACAAGTCGATCTTCCTCCTCAGCCAGAAGAACCCGGCTGACGAGGATCCGACAGCCGACGGCCTCTACGAAGTCGGGACGCTCGCCACGGTCCTGCAGCTGCTGAAGCTGCCCGACGGCACCGTGAAGGTGCTTGTCGAAGGCCAGCAGCGCGCCCGCCGCCTGAAGCTGGATGAAACCGGCGAGCATCTTGTTGCCTTGGTGGAAACCGTTGCCGACACCGATGCCGAAGGTCCCGATGTCGAAGCGCTGATGCGCACGGCCGCCAAACAGTTCGAAGGCTATGTGAAATCGGGCAAGCGGATCTCGCCCGAAGTCGCGCTCCAGGTCAGCCAGATCGAGGATGCCGGCCAGTTCGCGGACTCGATTGCCGCCAACCTCAATCTCAAGATCGCCGACAAGCAGGCGCTTCTCACCGAAACCAGCGTGAGCCGCCGGCTGGAAATGGTGTTCAGCTTCATGGAGGGCGAGATCGGCCTCCTGCAGGTCGAGAAGAAGATCAAGAGCCGGGTCAAGCGCCAGATGGAGAAGACCCAGCGCGAATATTACCTGAACGAGCAGCTCAAGGCGATCCAGCGCGAACTCGGCGACGGCGACGAAGACGCCGACGAGGCGGCCGAATACGAAGCCCGCATCCGGAAGGTGAAGCTCTCCAAGGAAGCCCGCGAAAAGGCGCTCGCCGAGGTCAAGAAGCTGAAGGCGATGAGCCCGATGTCGGCCGAGGCGACCGTCGTGCGCAACTGGCTCGATGTGCTTCTGGCACTGCCCTGGGGCAAGCAGTCCAAGGTCAAGCGCGACATCGTTGCGGCCCAGCAGGTGCTCGACGCCGACCATTTCGGCCTGGAAAAGGTCAAGGACCGCATCATCGAATATCTCTCGGTCCAGGCCCGCACCAACAAGCTGAAGGGCCCGATCCTCTGCCTCGTCGGCCCCCCCGGCGTCGGCAAGACCTCGCTCGGCCGCTCGATCGCCAAGGCAACTGGCCGCGAATTCATCCGCCAGTCGCTCGGCGGCGTCCGCGACGAGGCCGAGATCCGCGGCCATCGCCGCACCTACATCGGCTCCATGCCGGGCAAGATCGTGCAGAACCTGAAGAAGGCCGGCACATCGAACCCGCTGTTCCTGCTCGATGAAATCGACAAGCTCGGCCAGGATTTCCGCGGCGACCCGGCCTCCGCCCTGCTCGAGGTGCTGGACCCGGAACAGAACAACAAGTTCAATGACCATTATCTCGAAGTCGATTTCGACCTCTCGAACATCATGTTCGTCACCACCGCCAACAGCTACAACATGCCGTCCGCCCTCCTCGACCGGATGGAGATCATCCAGCTCTCTGGCTACACCGAGGACGAGAAGGTGGAGATCGCCAAGCGCCACCTGCTGCCCAAACAATATGAAGCGCACGGCCTGAAGCCGCACGAATTCGCGGTCGAGGACGAGGCTCTGCGCGACCTCATCCGCTACTACACCCGCGAAGCCGGCGTCCGCACGCTGGAGCGCGAACTGGCAAAGCTCGCCCGCAAATCGCTCCGCCAGATCCTCGAGAAGAAGACCGACAGCGTCACCATCACCGCCGAAACGCTCAAGGACTTCGCAGGCGTCCGCAAATACCGCTTCGGCATGTCCGAGGCCGAAGACCAGATCGGCATGGTGACGGGCCTCGCCTGGACATCGGTCGGCGGCGACCTCCTAACCATCGAATCCGTGACCGTGCCCGGCAAGGGCATCATCAGCACCACCGGCAAGCTCGGCGACGTGATGAAGGAATCGATCACGGCGGCCTTCAGCTTCGTGAAGGCCCGCAGCCACGCCTATGGCATCCACCCCTCCACCTTCACCAAGAAGGATGTGCATGTCCACGTCCCCGAGGGCGCAACCCCCAAGGACGGCCCGTCCGCCGGCATCGCAATGGTCACCTCCATCGTCTCCACCCTCACCGGGATCCCGGTGAAGCGCGATGTTGCCATGACGGGCGAAGTCACCCTGCGCGGCCGCGTGCTGCCCATCGGCGGCCTCAAGGAAAAGCTGCTCGCAGCCCTTCGCGGTGGTATCACCACCGTCCTGATCCCGGCCGAAAACGAGAAGGACCTCGAGGACGTGCCGGCCAATGTGAAGGAAGGCCTGACAATCATCCCGGTCGCCCATGTCGACGAGGTGCTGAAGGTCGCCTTCAGCCGGCCGATCGAACCCATCGAGTGGTCGGAAACCGACGAGAAGGCAGCCGCACCGGTCACGCCCACCACACCCCCGGTGCCGGCAGCCCCCACGACGCATTGACTTTGTGCGGGCCTCACGGCCCGAACCTCCCACCGCCCCACACCCCCTCCCAACCGCCCGTTGAAGGTGCCCTTGGGGCGGTTGCGAGGGGGTGTGGGGCGGTGGGAGGCGCGCAGCGGCGGCTTTTGCCGCCGCGAACGGCGCACTGCTTGACAGGCGGCGGGCCATCCCTTACCCGCCGCCTCCTTCCCTGATGCAGGGGCGCGTAGCTCAGCGGTAGAGCACTGCTTTCACACGGCAGGGGTCACAGGTTCAATCCCTGTCGCGCCCACCATCGGACCTCGCGGGCCCTGTGCAACCGGCCGGTCGCCCCGGCTCCGGTCATCCCGCGGCTCCCCTTTTCCGAACAGCGGCTATAAGCGCGTCATGGTTGCTCGCCCTGCCGGATTCGATCGCCGCCGCCTGCTCATCGCAGCCGCGGTGGTCCTGCTCCACGCAGCCCTCATCGCCCTGTTGCTGCGGCCGATGCTGCTGCCGGCCCCCAAGCCAGCCGAAGCCCTGGTCATGGTCGACATCGCCCTGCCCCCGCCTCCCGTACCGGAAGCCGAAAAGCCGGGCACGCCCGAGCCCGAGGCCGCAGCCGCGGGTG
>JBGTBK010000157.1:0-3481 GCA_041749355.1 Sandaracinobacter sp.
CCGCTCGGCACGCGGACGGGGAGGTCCTCCTGACCGTGCGGGACCGCGGCCCGGGCGTCGCCCCAGCCATCGCGGACCGCATCTTCGATCCGTTCTTCACCACCAAGCAGGTAGGCTCGGGCCTCGGGCTCGGCCTGTCGATCAGCTACAACATCATGAAGGACTTCGCGGGCGACCTCCGGGTGTCGAACCACCCGGACGGCGGCGCGGTCTTCACGCTCGTCCTGCGGGCCGCCGCCCAGAGCGAGGTGGCGGCCGAATGAGGCAGACGGTCCTCCTGATCGACGACGACGAGGCGATGCGCCGGTCGACCGAACAGGCGCTCGACCTCGCGGGCTTCGCGGTCCGGTCGCTCGCCTCGGCAGAGGAGGCGCTGCCCTATGTCGGCCCGGGCTTCAACGGCGCGGTGATCTCGGACATCCGGATGCCGGGGATGGACGGGATCGGGCTGACGGAAGCCGCGCGTGCGCTGCATCCGGGGCTGCCGGTGCTGCTGACGTCGGGCTTTGCGGACGAAGCCGCGCGGACTGCCGTTCCGGGACTTGGGGTGGGGTTCCTGGCAAAGCCCTTCACCGTGAAGACGCTGGGAGAGCGCATCCGCGAACTGGTGTAGGGGCAGGGGTTGCCACTGTTCTTGCAAGCGTTCTTGCAAGTGCGGAACAAAAGGGGTACGAGCCTTGTGCGCCCGCTTTGCTGCGGCTAACCGGGTTGCTGGGGTCTTTGCCCGTTTCGGGCCGTTTCAAGATGGGGTTTTATGGACAAGGAAAAGGCCCTCGAGGCAGCTCTTGCACAGATCGACCGGGCGTTCGGCAAGGGCTCTGCGATGAAGCTGGGCCAGCGCGAGACGCTGGAGATCGAATCCATCTCGACGGGGTCTTTGGGGCTCGACATTGCGCTTGGAATCGGCGGCCTTCCGCGCGGGCGGGTGATCGAGATCTATGGCCCGGAATCGAGCGGGAAGACCACGCTTGCGCTGCATGTGATCGCCGAGGCGCAGCGGGCCGGCGGTGTCGCGGCCTTCGTGGATGCCGAACATGCGCTGGACCCCATCTATGCCAAGAAGCTTGGGGTCGACACCGAGAATCTGATCGTTTCGCAGCCGGACACCGGCGAGCAGGCGCTGGAAATCACCGACACGCTGGTGCGATCGAACGCGATCGACGTGCTGGTGGTGGATTCGGTTGCAGCGCTGGTGCCGCGGGCAGAGATCGAGGGCGAGATGGGCGACAGCCATGTCGGCCTTCAGGCGCGGCTGATGAGCCAGTCGCTCAGGAAGCTGACTGGGTCCATCTCGCGGTCGAAGTGCATCGTGATCTTCATCAACCAGCTGCGGATGAAGATCGGGGTGATGTATGGCAACCCGGAGACGACGACGGGTGGCAATGCACTGAAATTCTATGCCTCGGTGCGGCTGGACATCCGGCGGACCGGGCAGATCAAGGACCGGGACGACATCATCGGCAACACCACGCGGGTGAAGGTGGTGAAGAACAAGGTGGCGCCGCCGTTCCGGCAAGTCGAGTTCGACATCATGTACGGCAGCGGCATCTCCAAGACCGGCGAGATCCTGGATCTGGGCGTGAAAGCCGGACTGGTTGAGAAGTCGGGCGCCTGGTTCAGCTATGACAGCACGCGCATCGGCCAGGGCCGGGAGAATGCGAAGAAGTTCCTGATCGAGCACCCTGAGATGTCGGCCAAGCTCGAGGCGGCGATCCGGGCCAATTCGGCCGGGGTTTCGGACGCCTTGATGGCTGGTCCCGACCCGGAAGACGACATGTGATGGCAGTTTCGGGGGCACAATCGCCCCCGATCGGGCCTTTCCGGTAGAATTGCTGTCACATTTCTGCTAAGGACTGCGTTCTCGGATCGTTGAGGAGCCGGAGTCGGGCGCCAGTGGCGCATATTCCCGCCGGGTGGCATTCGCCCCCACGCATGCGGGTATCCGACGGCAGGCAGCAAGGATCCGGGTGTCGCCAACTGGCGAGGTGTCCGACGGTCTTGCCGGATATCCGCCATGAACATGATGACGTCGCGCGAGACCGGTTCTGTTCATTGCTGACCCTTTGAAGAGGCTTTTGCCGGATCCGTCCGGTTTTGCCCTGGGGCTCTGCACCATCCGAGGTGCGGCAGTGGCACATCCGGTTCCGGCGCCAGGAAAGGAATTATTGGCCAATGGCAGCTAAGGCACTCAGCTTCCAGGTGGGTGACAATGTCGTGTATCCCAAGCACGGCGTTGGTCGGGTCATCGAAGTCCAGGCGAGTGAAATCGCCGGCACCAGGCTCGAACTCTATGTCCTTCGGTTCGACAAGGAGCGCATGACCCTGAAGGTGCCCACCAACAAGGCGGAGTCGGTGGGCATGCGCAAGCTTTCGAGCGAGGCGACGCTGAAGGATGCGTTGCTGACGCTGAAGGGCAAGCCCCGGATCAAGCGGATCATGTGGTCGCGCCGGGCGCAGGAGTATGAAGCCAAGATCAATTCGGGCGACCTGGTGTCGATCGCCGAAGTGGTGCGCGACCTGCACCGCGCCGAAGACCAGCCCGAGCAGAGCTATTCCGAGCGGCAGATCTTCGAAGCCGCGATTTCGCGGCTGGCGCGGGAAGTGGCTGCGATGAAGAACATCGACGAGCCGTCGGCCCAGCGCGAGATCGAATCGGTTCTGAAGGCCGCCTGAGGCCACATCACGGAACGTCACGCAGCGGGCGGGTCGGGGGGAAACCCCGGCCCGCCCGTTGGCTTTCGGGGCTCGTTGCCAGCTCGGCGAGCCATTGCAGTGCCAGCCCCACTGGGCTAGCAATGATGGCGAGAGAGGGACAACGCATCAGGGGAGACCATCCTTGCGAAATCCGCTCGTCCGCCGTTCATCCGCCCTTCTTGTCATCCTGGCGGCCTTGCTCGGAGCGCCAGCCCATGCTGCCGAACGGAGTTTTCCCGTTGGGGAGTTCAGCGAGGTGGTGCTGAGTGGCTCGCCCGACGTGGTCGTCACCACGGGGGCCGCCCATGGCGTGAAGGCCGATGGGGCCGATGCCGATCTCGACCGTCTGGTCATCCGCGTGGACGGCACCCGTCTGATCATCGAGACCAAGTCGGGCAGCTGGAACTGGAGCAGCCGCAACAAGGTTAGGGTTCGCGTATCAGCCCCCAACCTGTCCGGCGCTGCGATTAGCGGGTCCGGCGACATGCAGGTTGGGCCGGTGAAGGGGGACTTCTCGGGCCGGACCAGCGGCTCGGGCGATCTGCAGATCGCCTCGGTCGATGCGCCGAAACTGGCGCTGTCGACATCGGGCTCGGGTGACATCATGGTCGGCGGTGGGCGCTGCGGCACGGGCGCCATCTCCACCACAGGTAGCGGCGACATCGATGCCAGCCGGGTGCGCTGCGAGACGCTGGCGATCTCGACCACCGGATCGGGAGACGTTGCGGCGCAGGCAACCGGCACGGCGACCCTGCGCACGACTGGCGCTGGCGACATAAGCGTGACC
>JBGTBK010000158.1:0-2333 GCA_041749355.1 Sandaracinobacter sp.
GTCGCCCGTGCTGGGTGCCGCGGACCGGGCCCGCATGGGCGCGATCTGCGCCAAGGCGATGGCCGACATGAAGTATCGGGGTGCGGGCACCATCGAATTCCTGTGGGAAGACGGCGAGTTCTATTTCATCGAGATGAACACCCGCCTGCAGGTGGAGCATCCGGTGACCGAGCTGCTGACCGGAATGGACCTGGTGAAGGAGCAGATTCGGGTGGCGGCCGGGCTGCCGCTGTCGAAGACGCAGGACGAGGTGGTGCTGTTCGGCCATGCGATCGAGGCGCGGATCAATGCCGAGGACCCGCAGACCTTCGCGCCCTCGCCCGGGCTGGTGACGGATTTCCACGCCGCAGGTGGCCCGGGGGTGCGGATCGACAGTGCGCTTTACAGCGGATACCGGGTGCCGCCCACCTATGACAGCCTGGTCGCCAAGCTGATCGTCCACGCGGATACCCGCGAGGAAGCGATCATGCGGATGCGCCGCGCGCTGGAGGAAATGGTGGTGAGCGGAATCAAGACGACCATTCCGCTGCACCAGCGGCTGATGGACGAGCCGGATTTCCGCAGCGGCGACTACAGCATCAAGTGGCTGGAAGCGCTGCTGGCGAAGAAGGGGTGATGCAGCGCCGGGGCGCAGCGCGGCCGATTGCCGTTGCTGCGCTGGTGCTGGGGCTGCTCGCAATCGGCGCATGGCAGGTTTCGCGCGAGCGCTGCTTCCAGCTGGTGGGCGAGGTGACGTGCCGGGTCGAGACCGACCGGCCCATCGTTGCCCTGAGCTTCGACGATGGCCCGACCGCGTACGGGGTCGACGAGGTGCTTGCGGTGCTGGAACCGCGGGGCGTGAAGGCGACCTTCTTCCTGATCGGGCAGGATGTTGCCCGGAACCCGGCTCTGGCCGCCCGGCTTGTGCAGGCGGGCCACGAGATCGGCAACCACAGCTGGAGCCACCGGCGGATGGTCGGGCGGCTGCCCGCGTTTCACGCTGACGAGATTGCCCGCACCGATGAAGTGCTGCGGGCTGCCGGTGCGAATCCGGCGTTGTTCCGGCCGCCCTATGGCAAGAAGCTGGTCGGCCTGCCGCTTGCCGTGGACCGTGCCGGGCTTCGGATGGTGACCTGGGAAGTGGAGGACGGCGGGCTGGAGCAGGGCACGCCGCGCGCCTATGCGGATGCCATACTGGCCCAGGTCAGGCCCGGGTCGATCATCCTGATGCACCCCATGTATGGCCGCAAGGGGACGGCGCGGGCTGCGCTTCCGCTGGTGCTGGATGGCCTTGCCGCGCGGGGATACGAGGTCACGACTGTGTCGGGGTTGCTCGCGGCGGCCTGACATCCGCCTTGCCCCTGCCACAGTGATGCTGTCTAGGAGCGGCTTGACGCGCCGGGCCTTGGCCCGCGCCCTCCCCTGCCTGACTGGACGACCATGATCTTTTCGACTCTTCCCCCCCTCCTTGCCGAGGCGCTTTCGGCGCGTGGCTATGCCGAGCCGACTCCGGTTCAGGCTGCCGTGCTGGAGCCCGAGGCCGCCGGGCGCGACCTTGTCGTGTCGGCGCAGACAGGATCGGGGAAGACGGTGGCCTTCGGGCTGGCGATTGCGCCGCAGATCCTGGACGAGGAGGGCAAGCCGCGCCACGCCTTTGCGCCGCTGGCGCTGGCGATTGCGCCGACGCGGGAGCTGGCCTTGCAGGTGAGCAAGGAGCTGGAGTGGCTCTATGCCGGTGCGCGCATCCGGATCGTGACCTGCGTGGGCGGGATGGACGCCTCGAAGGAGCGGCGGGCTCTGGCCGGCGGTGCGCACATCGTGGTGGGCACGCCGGGGCGCCTGCGCGACCATCTGGAGCGCGGGGCGCTGGATCTGGGTTCGCTTGCTGTCGCGATCCTGGATGAAGCCGACGAGATGCTGGACATGGGCTTCCGCGAGGATCTGGAAGAGATTCTGGATGCGACGCCCGAAGGGCGGCGGACTCTGCTGTTTTCGGCGACCATGCCGCGCCCGATCGTGGCGCTGGCCAAGCGCTATCAAAAGGATGCGCACCGGATCGAGACCATCGGCCAGGACCGGGGGCATGGCGACATCAGCTATCAGGCGGTCGCGGTGGCGCCGGCGGATATCGAACATGCGGTCGTGAACCTGCTGCGCTATCATGAGGCGGAGACGGCAATGCTGTTTGCGGCGACGCGCGAGAATGTGCGGCGGCTGCACGCAAGCCTGGTGGAGCGCGGCTTTGACGCGGTGATGCTGTCGGGCGAGAGCAGCCAATCCGAGCGGAACCAGGCCCTGCAGGCGCTGCGCGACCAGCGGGCCCGGGTGTGCGTTGCGACCGACGTGGCGGCGCG
>JBGTBK010000159.1:0-6854 GCA_041749355.1 Sandaracinobacter sp.
TTGGTTGTTGAACGGGTTCGCGTGCGCGGCTTTTCGGATGCGATCGATGTCGTGCTCGTCGAGCAGGCGCGTCAGCTCGAAAGCCCGCTCGCTGCGGCGCGCGACGGGAATTTGAGAACGCCGACGGCTTGACGCTGCACCAACAGGTTCGATGGCAGCGCCAGGCCCCTTCCGGATCGGCCGGCGACACCGAGTGCCGGGGCGTGAGCGGCGCTAACACGGCGGTCACTGCAACTCAGTGTTTGCCGGGCTCCGGCAACAACTCGAGAACGGCGGCGCCGTCGATGTTGCCTTTGCCTTGCGCGTAGAGCATGCGGAACAGCGTCAGCGTTTGTGACAGCATCGGCATGGCGAGGTGCTCGGCCTTGGCCGCATCGTTGACCATCTCCAGATCCTTCAGCACCTGGAACGCATAGCCCTTCGGCGTCCAGTCGCGGGCGATCATGCGCTCGAACATGACGGGCAATAGATTGGAACCGGCGAAGCCCGAGGCGAGAGCGGCCGGCACCTTGGCGGCATCGACGCCGTAGGCCTCGGCGAGCCGCAAGGCCTCGGCAATGACGACGTAGTTGTTGAGCACCAGCACCTGATTGACGAGTTTGGTCGCCTGCCCGGCGGTCAGCGGCCCCATGTGCGTGAAGGTGCCGAGGTCGGCCATTACCGGAGCGACCCTGGCGATGTCGCCGTCACTGCCACCGGCCATGATGGCAAGCGTGCCGGCTTCAGCAGCACCCGGCCCGCCCGAGACCGGGGCGTCGACCCAGCCCATGCCGGTGCGTTCGGCCAGCAGGCCCGCAAGGTGTCTGGTTCCTTCGATCAGCGTCGTCGAGTGATCGACCAGCACCTTCCCGTCGAGGCGACCGGCGGTGGCGATGCCGTCGGCTCCATCGATCACGGCGGCTAGATCGGCAGCCGTCATGACGCAGACGCAGACGATGTCGGCGCGGTCGGCGACCTCGGCGGGAGAACCGGCGGCCTCGGCGCCGAGAGCGACGCAGGCGGCGACTTTCGCCGCAACGATGTCGTAACCGACGACGCGTTGGCCGCGCGCGAGAAGTCGCTTGACGAAGCCGGTGCCCATCAGGCCGAGGCCGATGAAACCGATGGTGGGTGTGGTCATGATCGCCTCGTTGGTCGGGGTGGGTGGCGATATCCTAGGCGCGGCCGGCGGATCGTGTCACGCCGGCAGTCGCAGGGCTGCCCGCCACTGTGTGACGCAGCCCCTATGTGACAGAGGTGACTGGAATTCGGTCATCGACCCCCACCCGAAGCGACGCCATTTGCGGGCATCGGCTGTCGCGGCCACATTGCGGACCGGCGTCGGGGTTGATACCTAGCGGGTTCGACGGTCGGCGAAGGAGCCCCTCATGCAGTACACGCTACTCGGCAAGACCGGGCTCCGCGTCAGCGTTGCCGGGCTCGGTTGCGGGGGTAATAGCCGGATCGGGCTCGGTGCCGGCCTGACCGAGGACCAGTCGATCGCCATCGTGCGGGCGGCGCGCGACCGCGGCGTGACATTCTTCGACACAGCCGAGGTTTATGGAACCGAGGCCATTCTCGGCAAGGCGATCCGGCCGGGCGAGCGGGCGGAAGTCGTGATCTCGACCAAGAGCCGCTATCTCAGGGGCAGCGAGCGCATGACCGCGGCCGAGGTGATCGGAAACCTCGAGGCTTCGCTCGGTCGGCTCGGCACCGACTATGTCGACGTGTTCATGCTGCATGGTGTCAAGCCGGCCGATCTCGAACATTGCCGGGAGATGCTGCTGCCGGCACTGCAGCAGGCACAGCAGGCCGGCAAGGTGCGGCATCTGGGGCTGAGCGAGACGGCGCCGAACGATCCAGGCCAGAGCATGCTGAAGGCGGCGCTCGACGAACCGGCCTGGGCGGTGATGATGCTGGCCTATCACATGCTCAACCAGGGCGCCCGCCGCGAGCTGTTTCCGCTGATCCAGGCGAGGGGCGTCGGGACCCTGCTGATGTTCGTCGTGCGCAACATTTTTTCGCGGTCCGGGTTGCTCGCCGAGACCGTCAAGGCGCTGGTCGCCGACGGTCGCCTGGACGCCAAAGTGGTCGATGTCGCCGATCCGCTCGGGTTTTTGGTCCGCGCTGGTGGAGCGCGGAGCCTGACCGAGGCTGCCTATCGGTTCGCCCGTCACGAGAAGGGGGCAGACGTCGTCCTGTTCGGGACATCGAACATCGACCACCTCGAATCGAACGTCGCCTCGATCCTGGCGCCGCCATTGCCTGCAGCCGACGTCGCGCGGCTCTACGCCTTGTTCGGCGCACTCAAAGGCGTCGGCCTCGACCTGCCCGATCATGCCAAGCCGGCCGGCTGAGGCCGCTCCCAGAAACGAAAACGAGACCAACCATGATCCCTCGCTATTCCCGTCCCGAGATGACTGCCATCTGGGAGCCCGAGACCCGCTTTCGCATCTGGTTCGAGATCGAGGCGCATGCCGCGACCGCGATGGCCGAGATCGGCATGATCCCGAAGTCCGCCGCCGAGACGATCTGGGCCAAGGGCCGCGTCGCGACGTTCGATACGGCCCGCATCGACGAAATCGAGCGCGAGACCAAGCACGATGTGATCGCGTTTTTGACGCATCTGTCCGAACACGTCGGGCCGGAAGCGCGGTTCGTGCACCAGGGCATGACCTCGTCGGACGTGCTCGACACCTGCTTCAACGTGCAACTCGTACGGGCGACCGATATCCTGCTCGCCGGGCTCGATCGCGTACTTGCCGGCCTGAAGACCCGCGCCTTCGAGTACAAGACGACACCGACCATCGGCCGCAGCCACGGCATCCATGCCGAGCCGACCACCTTCGGCATCAAACTCGCCTACGCCCATGCCGAGTTCGCGCGTGCGCGACGTCGTCTCGTGACTGCCCGCGAGGAGATCGCAACCTGCGCCATCTCGGGCGCGATCGGCACGTTCGCCAATATCGATCCGCGCGTCGAAGCCCATGTCGCCGCAGCGATGGGCCTCGCCATCGAGCCGGTCTCGACGCAGATCATTCCGCGCGATCGTCACGCGATGTATTTCGCGACGCTCGGCGTGATCGCGTCTTCGGTCGAGCGGCTGGCGATCGAGTTCCGCCATCTGCAACGGACCGAGGTGCTGGAGGCCGAGGAGTATTTCAGCCCCGGCCAGAAAGGGTCGAGCGCGATGCCGCACAAGCGCAATCCGGTGCTGACGGAGAATCTGACGGGGCTTGCGCGGCTGGTGCGGTCTGCCGTGACGCCGGCCATGGAGAATGTGGCGCTATGGCATGAGCGAGACATCTCGCACTCGTCTGTCGAGCGGGGGATCGGGCCGGACGCGACCATCACGCTGGACTTTGCCCTGGCACGGCTGACCCAGGTGGTGGAGAAGCTGGTCGTCTATCCGGAGCGGATGCTGAAGAACCTGAACCGGATGGGTGGGTTGATTCATTCGCAGGGCGTGCTGTTGGCGCTGACACAGGCCGGCGTGAGCCGGGAGGACGCCTATGCCATTGTGCAGCGCAACGCGATGCGGGTGTGGGAATCGGACGGCACGTTGCAGCTTCGGGATCTGATTGGGGCGGACCCGGATGTGGCTGGCCGGCTGACGCCTGCGGAGCTGGACGGGCTGTTCGAGCTTTCGCATCACTTCCGGCATGTCGACACCATTTTCGATCGGGTGTTCGGGCAAGGCTGAGGGGCCGGCCGGAGTCTGCCGGCCAATTTATGCCGCAGTGCACCGAAACCGGTTAACCGTGTCGGAATTCTTTACAATCTGACGGAATCTCTGAATCACAAACTACTGGTTATAAACCATTTTACGGTTGGCACGGGTCTTGCTGAACAGGTGTCGGAACTGTTCAACCAAAGGAGCTTCCGATGCGCTTTTCTCTTCTTCTGCCGGTGGTGGCTGCTGCCGCTTTCGGTTTCTCCACCTCTGCTGGTGCCATCACCGTTGTCGAGGATTCGGGCAACCTCGACTTCTTCTCGGCAGTGGTTGACATGGGCGCCCGCACGATCACGATCAACGAGACCTGGGGCGTGAACACCGCCGGCTTCGTCGACATCAAGATCACCGACTTCCCGATCGGCCTGTCGCAGCGCTGGACTGTGATCAAGAACGTCACCAACAACACCGGTGTCGACTTCAACATCTTCCAGCACGAACTGCTGAACAGCGACAAGTCGGCTTCGGACAACAAGGATGGCCTGAGCTTCGGTCAGAACATCGACCCGATCGTCCCGCGCGTGTCCGACTCGTTCAACTCGGTGCTGGTGGACGAGCTGGAAGGCCGCGACTTCCTGCTGTTCTTCGACGGCATGATTGCAAACGGTTCGACCGGTTCGTTCCAGTACGGCCTGAGCGTCAGCCGCGCCATGGACAACAACCCCTTCTACATCCGCCAGCTGGGTGTGGTTCCCGAGCCCGCCACCTGGGCGATGCTGATCACCGGTTTCGGCCTGGTCGGTTTCGCGATGCGCCGCCGCAAGTCGGCGATCGCTTCGGTCGCCGCCTAACAAGTTCGTCACAACAGGGGAAAAGGGCGGTGCCTCCGGGTGCCGCCCTTTTTCCTTGCCTGACCGCCGCTGGCGGCAGTGGGTTCTGCCGCCGCTGGCGGCAAGGGGCTCTGCCCCGTTTCGCCCCGGCTGGTCCGGCGCCGGGGACTGGTCTGGCCTTTGGGCCTTTCTTGACTCAGGCGGGGGATTGCGCCATGGCGCGCGTCTCCCACGCACCCGAAATTCCGTTTCGAGTGTATAAGGTTTCACGCCGGTCAGCGATGGTTCGCCCGCCGGCGCGTTTTGCGTTGCGGTTTCGCCGGCAGCCCGCTGGATGGCCGCAGTCTGAAATGGGTGGCCTGTGAGGGCGCCCGGTGAAGGTGATTTTGCTGCAATGGCGAGGATGACCGCCTGATGTTCGAGAGCCTGTCCGAGCGCCTTGCCGGCGTGTTCGACAAGCTGCGCGGGCGCGGCGCGTTGAACGAGCTGGAGGTGCGCGCCGCCATGCGGGAGGTGCGCATCGCGCTGCTGGAGGCAGATGTCGCGCTTCCTGTGGTGAAGGACTTCATAGACCGGGCAACCGAACGGGCTGTCGGCGCCGAAGTGCTGAAGTCGGTGACGCCGGGCCAGCAGGTCGTGAAGATCGTGAACGACTGCCTGGTGGAGACGCTGGGCGGCGACAGTGCGGACCTGGAACTTGGGGTGACCCCGCCGGCTGTCGTGATGATGGTTGGCCTGCAGGGCTCGGGCAAGACGACGACGACTGCGAAGCTTGCGCTGCTTCTGAAGGAAAAGCGCCGGTCCAAGGTGCTGATGGCCTCGTTGGACGTGAACCGTCCGGCAGCGCAGGAGCAGTTGCGGGTGCTGGGCGAGCAGGTGGGCGTTGCCACCTTGCCGATCATTGCCGGGCAGCAGCCGGTCGATATCGCAAAGCGCGCGCTGCAGGCAGCGAAGCTGCAGGGCTTCGACGTGCTGATGCTGGACACGGCCGGGCGGTTGCATGTCGACCAGGCGTTGATGGCCGAGATGAAGGCGGTCTCCCAAGCCTCGCAGCCGACCGAGACGCTGCTGGTGGTTGACGCGCTGACTGGCCAGGACGCCGTGAATGTGGCCGAGAATTTCGGTCGCGAGGTGCCGCTGACCGGTGTTGTGCTGACCCGCATGGACGGCGACGCGCGCGGGGGTGCTGCCCTTTCCATGCGGTTCATCACCGGCAAGCCGATCAAGTTCGTCGGCACGGGTGAGAAGATCGACGCGCTGGAGGCTTTCCACCCCGAGCGGGCGGCCGGCCGGATCCTGGGCATGGGCGATGTCGTCAGCCTGGTGGAGCGGGCTGCCGAGACCATCGACATGGCCGAGGCCGAGGCGATGGCGACCAAGCTTGCCAAGGGCAAGTTCGACCTGAATGACCTGCGTGCCCAGTTCCAGCAGATGAAGAAGATGGGCGGGCTTGGCGCGCTGGCGAAGATGCTGCCGGGCATGGGCAAGGCCCAGGAAGCCATGGACAGGGGCAAGATCAACGACAAGTCGGTCGCCCGGCTTGAGGCGATCATCCTGTCGATGACGCCGAAGGAGCGGGCTCGGCCCGAGCTGCTGAATGCGCGGCGCAAGATCCGGATCGCCAAGGGTTCGGGCGTGACCGTGCAGGAGGTGAACAAGCTGCTGAAGATGCACGCCGACATGGAAACGGCGATGAAGCGCCTGAAGAAGATGGGCGGCCTTGGCGCACTGGCCGGCATGTTCGGCGGTGGGATGCCGGGAATGCCCGGGATGCCAGGCGGCGGCGCGCCCGGCGAGATGCCCGGCCTGCCACCGGGGTTCACGCCGCCTCGCCTGCCCGGCGGATTCAAGTTCAAGCGATAGTTCGACCTTTCAATTTCAACATCAGATCAAGAGCAAGGAACCAACAAGCATGTCACTTTCCATTCGTCTGTCGCGCGGTGGCGCGAAGAAGCGCCCGGTTTACCGCATCGTGGTTGCCGACGCCCGTGCGCCGCGCGACGGCCGCTTCATCGAGAAGCTGGGCACCTACAACCCGCTGCTGCCCAAGGATTCGGCCGAGCGCGTGACGCTGGACACCGAGCGGGCCAAGCACTGGCTGTCGGTTGGCGCGCAGCCGACCGAGCGGGTGGAGCGCTTCCTGGATGCGGCCGGCCTGGTGACGCGCACGCAGAAGAACAACCCGAAGAAGGGCGAGCCCGGCGCCAAGGCCAAGGAACGCCTGGAAATGAAGGCGCAGAAGGAAGCCGAAGCCGCTGAAGCAGCTGCCGAAGCGGCTGCTGCTGCCGCGGCTGCGGCTGCCGCCCCGGCGGTTGTCGAAGAGCCTGCCGCTGAAGAGCCGGCTGCCGAGGAAGCCGCTGCCGAAGCGCCTG
>JBGTBK010000160.1:0-5319 GCA_041749355.1 Sandaracinobacter sp.
GCCTGCGGCTGCTGGCCGGAATCGACGGCGGCGCGGGCCTCGGCCATCTGCAGCAGGCGGCGGGCGACTGCGCGGAGCGCGGGAATTGCGCTGGTGCCGTCGAGAAGGCGGAGCTGGCGCTCGATTGCCGAGCCGTTGCCAGCGACGATGGCGCTGACGAGCAGGTTCATGTCCTCTTCGGCGCTGTCGGCACCGAGTGCGAGGAGGTGGGCCTTTTCCAGTGTTTTCGGCGCTTCGGGCGTTGCATCGAGGAACAGGGCGAACTTCAGCAGTTCGGAGGCAAGGACGCCGCTGTCTCCGCCGGTGGCTGCGATCAGACGGTCGGAGACTCCGCTTTCCAGCCGGACGCCGAGCGCGCGAGCCTCGGCCTGGAGCCAGCGGTCGAGTTCGGAGCCGGTGAGCGGATAGCTGTGCAGGGCGAGCACCTGGGGGCTGTCTTCTGCGAGTTTGCGCAGCGTGCTGGTCTTGGCGAGGTCGCCTGCCAGCATGATGACCGGGTTGCCGGCCATCGGAGCTGCGAGCAGCAGGCGGACGGCTTCTGTGCTGTTGTCGGCTGCGCCCGTCACGCGGATCACGCGGCGGCCGCCGAACATGGAGACCGACGCTGCCTCGTCGGCGAGGCGGGCCGGGTCTGATTTCAGCTCGTCGCTGGAGAAGTCGGTGAGGGCCATCGGGTCGGTGGGGTCGCCGAGCCTTGCCACGGCTTCGAGCGCAAGGGCGCGGCTTGCGGATTCGTCGGGGCCGGAGAGCAGGATCAGGCGGATGGAGGGGTCGAAGGCGGCGAGGCGGCGTTGCAGGTCGGGCCGCTTGATGCTGGTCATTGGGCGCTTGCAGGCCGGCCCATCAGTGCGAGCCGGGCGACGATCTGGTCGGCGATGTCGCGCGACAGGCGTTCCAATGTGGTGGTTTCGGCTGCGACCACGGCGAATTCGGAGCTGACCACGTCGATCCCGGCGTCGGCGGTGGCCGTGGTGTCGAGCAGGACCTTGCCGGTCTCGATGTCGGTGAGGCGGTAGCGGGCGCGCAGCGTGCGGCGTTCGCGGATGATCGAGTTGTCGCCGCGGATGCCGAAGCCGATGATGTCGTCGTCGAGCACGACTTCGAGCCGCATGGTGGGGTTGCCCGAGGGGGCCATGCGGTCGACGAGGCGGCCGTGGACGAGGAAGCCGGCGCGTTCGGGGATGGGCGCTATCTCGACGCTGGACAGCAGGGTCTGGGCCGAGCCTGTGGAGCCGTTCGAATAGACGGGCTGGAGGTTGCAGCCAGCGACAAGCAGCAGCAGCAGGATCGGGAGCGCCAGGGGCTTCACGGCACGATGTTCACGAGCCGGTCGGGAACCACGATCAGCTTCTTGGGGGGAGCACCGGCGGTGAGTTCCTGGATGCGGGGAAGTGCCATGACGGCCGCTTCGACCTCGGCGCGGGGCAGGCCCTTGGGCAACACGACGGTCTCGCGCAGCTTGCCGTTCACCTGCACGGCATAGGTCACTTCATCGTCGACAAGCAGGGCCGGGTCGGCGACCGGCCATGGGGCGTCGGCGATCAGGCCGGGCTGACCGAGCATCGCCCAGGCTTCCTCGGCAACGTGTGGGACCATCGGGGCAACGAGGCGCAGCAGGGTGTGCGCGGCCTCGGTGCGGGCAACGCTTGGCGCGGCCTTCTCGATCGCGTTCGACAGTTCATAGGCGCGGGCGACGGCCTTGTTGAACTGCAGCTTGTCGATGTCGTTCGTGATTCCGTCGATCGCCTTGTGGGTGAGGCGGGTGAGGGCCTCGCCTGCCCCGGGCTCCGACCCGGGGTCGCCGGTCGCCGGGTCCTTCGCCAGCAGCGCCACGCGCCACAGGCGTTGCACGAAGCGGGCAGCGCCTTCGATGCCGGCAAGCGACCATTGCAGGTCACGCTCGGGCGGGCTGTCGGAGAGCATGAACCAGCGGGCAGCGTCGGCGCCGTAGCGGTCGAGGATGGCGTCGGGGTCGACGACATTCTTCTTCGACTTGGACATCTTCTCGATGCGGCCAAGATCGACCGGGGCGCCAGTTGCCACTTCGACCAACGCATCGCCCTGCTTGCGAACCGCGCCGGGTTCGAGCCATTCGCCAGCGGCAGAGCGGTAGGTCTCGTGCGTGACCATGCCCTGCGTGAACAGGCCCTTGAAGGGTTCGGTGATCCCGATCTGGCCCATGTGGGCGAGCGCGCGGGTGAAGAAGCGGCTGTAGAGGAGGTGCAGGATCGCATGCTCCACGCCGCCGATATACTGGGCGACGGGGAGCCAGCTTTCGGCCTCGGCCCGGTCGAACGGCCGGTCGGCCGGCTGGGAGGCGAAGCGGATGAAATACCAGCTGGAATCGACGAAGGTGTCGAGCGTGTCGGTCTCGCGCACGGCCGGCTTGCCGCACTTCGGGCAGGGCACATGCTTCCAGGTCGGGTGGATGTCGAGCAGCTTGCCCGGCTTGTCGAATGTCACATCCTCGGGCAGCACGACGGGCAGGTCGGCCTTGGGCACGGGAACGGCACCGCATGCCTCGCAGTGGATGATGGGGATCGGCGTTCCCCAATAGCGCTGGCGGGACACGCCCCAATCGCGCAGGCGGAACACGGTCGTGCCCTGCCCCCAGCCCTGCGCTTCGGCCCGGGCGATCACTTCGGCCTTGGCGGCTTCCACCTCCAGCCCGTCGAGGAACTGCGAATTGATGATGCGCCCGGGGCCGGTGTAGGCCTCGTCGCCGATCGGGGTCTGTTCCTCGCCCGGCAGCGCCACGACGCGGGGCACCGGCAGCATGTATTTGCGGGCGAAATCGAGGTCGCGCTGGTCGTGCGCAGGGCAACCGAAGATGGCGCCTGTGCCATAGTCCATCAGCACGAAGTTCGCGATGAAGACGGGGAGGCGGCGGCTTGCATCCAGCGGGTGCACCACGGACAGGCCGGTGTCGAAGCCCTTCTTCTCGGCTGTCTCGATCTCGGACGCGGCCGTGCCGGTTGCGCGGCAGTCGGCGATGAAGGCCTGGGCCTGGGGGCTGCCGGCGGCGACTGTGGCGGCCAGAGGATGGTCGATCGCGACAGCTGCGAAGCTTGCGCCGAACAGCGTGTCGGGGCGGGTGGTGAAGACATCAAGGCTTGCCGGCACACCGGATGGCGGGGCATCGACCGCGAAGGTGAAACGAAGCCCGCGGGATTTGCCGATCCAGTTTTCCTGCATCAGCCGGACCTTGTCAGGCCATTGGTCGAGGCTGGCGAGATCGGCTGCGAGCTCGTCGGCAAAGGCCGTGATCTTCAGGAACCACTGGGTGAGCTTGCGCCGTTCGACGGGTGCGCCCGAGCGCCAGCCGCGGCCGTCGATCACCTGCTCGTTGGCGAGCACGGTGTTGTCGACCGGGTCCCAGTTCACCCAGGCGTCGCGGCGGTCGACCAGGCCTGCTTCGAACAGGTCGAGGAACAGGGCCTGTTCATGGCCATAGTATTCGGGGTCGCAGGTGGCGAACTCGCGGCTCCAGTCGATCGCGAGGCCGAGCCGCTTCAGCTGGGCGCGCATGGCGGCGATGTTGGCACGCGTCCAGTCGCCGGGATGGACCTTGCGCTCCATCGCGGCATTTTCGGCCGGCATGCCGAAGGCGTCCCAGCCCATCGGGTGCAGCACGGCATGGCCCTGCATGCGGCGCGCCCGGGCCAGCACGTCGCCCATGGTGTAGTTGCGCACATGGCCCATGTGGATGCGCCCCGAGGGATAGGGGAACATCTCGAGGACCATGGTCTTGGGCTTTGGAGAGCTGCTGTCGGCGCGGAAGGTCTGTTCGGCGTCCCAGCGGGCCTGCCACCGGCCATCTGCCTGGGCCGGATCGAAGCGGCTTTCGGTGCCGGCGGCGGCACTGGCGCCCGTGTCGGCTTCGGCTGTCATCGGGTCTGGCTCAGCGGCTGGTGGTGGAGGCCTGGCGCAGCGTTCGCGCGCGCTCCAGGATGATCTCTTCCAGGCGCTGCACGGTGCCGGCGCGGACCGGGGCTGCGACCCAGCGGCCATTGTCCATCACTTCACGCTGGGCCGACACCTGCACGGCGTCGGCGCGGAGCGCGCCGTCGAGGATGGCGACCGTCACCTTCGCGCGCTCGTTCGGGATGGCGGGGTTCTGGTACCAGTCTCCGACGATCACGCCGCCGGCCGAATCCACCTGGGCGAGGGGCATGAACTGCATGGTCTCGAGGCTTGCGCGCCACAGGTAGGAGTTGACGCCGATGCTGGTCATCACCGTCTGCTGGGAGACCGGATCGGGCCCCTTCTTGTCGCCGCAACCGGCGAGCACAAGGGCCAGACCCATGAGGGCAGCGCCGGCGAGACGCGGAGCAGCAGCAAGAGGCTGTTGGGTGCAGATGTTCGCGTCGGTCAATCGAGGCTCCGTCGTCCTGTGCCCGATCTTGAGACCGGGCCGATGGGGGGCCATACAGGGCGGAGCGCGTTTCGTGCAACTGCTGCCGCACCGGTGGGGCCTTGGCGCCCCGATTGACGGGCTGGTTCCGAACAATCGCTGAACGGTTCATGCGCCGGTAACAAAATGTGGGTCAAAAGCCACACAAGTTCGCAATCGGCCCAAATTGGCTGGTGCAGCCTGTCCTGTCACAAGACAGGGCGTGGGATTCCTGCGGTGATTGGGATAGTGTTCGAACGTTATGCGCCTCTCGTCCGAGTCTCTGACGCTGCCTTCCAGGTTCCTTGGGGGGCTTGCCGGGTCCCTTGCGGGGCTTGCGCTGCTGTGCGCCGTTCCGGCAACGGCTGCGCAGACCAAATCGCGCCTGCAGCCGCAAGTGACAGCCGAGGGGCAGACCGCCGGTTTCCGCACCCGCTCCGAAGCGCTGGTTCTGCAGCCGATGAACCTGGATGTCAGCCGCTTCGCCTTCACGGCGCCGGGCCGGGTAACCTCGTCGCGGGTGCAGACGGTGGAGCGCGGGTTCAGCTTCACGCCGTCGCGCGGCAACAAGGGCGTTTCGGTGGGGGCAACGGTTCGCAGCGTTGCGCCGTCGTCGGTGGCAGAGCGCACGGCTTCGGCTGAAAGCGGCCTTGCGCCGGCTGGCTACAATTTCGATCTGTCGGTCGGCTACCGCGGCGTTTCGCTTTCGGGCGGCGTCAGCCGGGTGGACAGCGGCCTTGGCGGCACCACACGGCAGGGTGTGGATGTCGGCGTCGGCTATGGCACACGCAACTGGCGGGCCGCAGTCGAGGCAAGCGCCGAGCAGGACTCCAGCTTCAGCGTTCCGCGTGTCGGTTCGCCCGACCCGCGCTATTCGGTCGAAGCGCGCGGCGCACTGGCCCTGTCGCCCAACGTCTCGCTCGGCG
>JBGTBK010000161.1:0-2689 GCA_041749355.1 Sandaracinobacter sp.
CGACGAGGATGGCGGCGGCCGCTGGCGCCTGTCCGACAGCGTGCCGCCCACCTGGGCCATCGAACAGGCGGGCGTGAAGCTGCACGCCCAGTGCACCCCCTTCCGCCACCTCGGCTTCTTCCCCGACATGGCCCCGCACTGGGCCCGCCTCGCGGCCCTTCCCCCCGGCGCCGAAGTGCTGAACCTGTTCGGCTACACCGGCGTCGCAAGCCTGGTCGCTGCGAATGCCCGCTGCCGGGTCGTCCATGTCGATGCCTCGAAAAAGGCCGTCGAACAGGCCCGTGCCAACGCTGCACTGTCAGGCCTCACCGACAAGCCGATCCGCTGGATCACCGAGGACGCCCGCAAGTTCGTCGCCCGCGAGGTCCGCCGCGGCCGCCGCTATGATGCGATCCTGCTCGACCCGCCCAAGTTCGGCCGCGGCCCCGAAGGCGAGGTGTGGGACCTGACAGCCGACCTCCCGGCCCTGCTGGCCGACTGCACCAGGCTGCTCGACGCCAACAGTCGCTTCCTCATCCTCACCACCTATGCGATCCGCTTGTCGGCCATCGCCCTCGAAGGGCTTCTCGCCCCCCTCACCACGCACCTGCCCGGCACCGTCCAGCCCGGCGAGATGGCAATCCGCGAGGAAGCCCGCGGCACCCTCCTCCCCACCGCAATCTTCGCCCGCTGGAGCAATCCGGCCTGACACCCCTGCGCAATCCGGCGGCCGCCGCAGCCCGCCGAACGGCCCGTCGCAGTTCGCGCGCAACAGGCTCGCTCCGCATCTGCTAACGTGCCAGAAGGCTTGCGAATCCGGCCCCTTCGGCCGGCCCTGTCCGCAACCCTCGGAGGATCCGGATGCACCAGTTGAAGGCGTTCCTGGCCATCGCGCCCGCCCTGTTCCTTGCCCAGCAGCCGGCAAGTGCCCAGCTCAAGGCGCTCGGCACCACGCCCGACGTCCAGAACCCGCTCGCCCTGCCAGACGTACCGCCGATCGTCGAGGCGCCGACTGTGCGCTACTCGCTGATGATGCCCGGGTCCGATCAGAGCCTTGGCGACGACAAGTTCCAGCCCGAAATCGGCCAGGCCGGCAAGGATGTGATCTGGGTGCCCACCCCGGATGCCCTGGTGAAGGCCATGCTCACCACCGCCGAAGTGAAGTCGACCGACATCGTCGTCGATCTGGGCTCGGGCGACGGCAAGATCGCGATTGCCGCCGCGCGCGATTTCGGCGCCCGCGCCCGCGGCATCGAATACAACCCCGACATGGTGGCGCTGGCCCGCCGCAACGCCCAGCGCGCCGGAGTCTCGGGCATGGCCAGCTTCGAACAGGGCGACATCTTCGAAACCGACTTCAGCAACGCAACCGTCGTCACCATGTACCTGCTGCCCAGCCTCAACCTGAAACTGCGTGACACGCTTCTGAAGATGAAGCCCGGAACCCGCATCGTCTCCCATGCCTTCAACCTGGGCGAATGGGAGCCGGAACGCACCATCTCCACCGACGAGGCGACCGGCTATTTCTGGATCGTGCCGGCCAATGTCGCCGGCCGCTGGGCCTTCGAAGTCGGCGCCGACCGCTTCGCAACCGAACTTGGCCAGCAGTTCCAGATACTCACCCCGGAGCGCGGCAGCCCCCTGAAGGATGGCCGTGTGCGTGGGCTCAGCGTCAGCTTCACCCGCGCCAACGGTGAACGGCTGCAGGGCGAATTCACCGGCAACCAGATCGTCGGCAACGGCTGGGTCGCCACCCGAATCAAGCCCGCAGGCTGAGCTTGGACACGCCCGTTGGCGCGCGCGGGGCAGCCCCTGCCCGCCGCCTGTCCGCAGCCGATGTCGCCCTGATGATCGTCGGCATCGTGATCGGTGCCGGCATCTTCCGGGTGCCCGCCGATGTCGCGGCTGCAACCGCCACGGAGTGGCAGGCGATGGGCCTGTGGCTGCTGGGCGGGCTTGCAGCGCTCTGTGGCGCGCTCTCCTATGCCGAACTTGCCACCCGCTACCCCTCGATGGGCGGGGAATTCCACTTCCTGCGCCTTGCCTGGGGGCCGCGGCTCGCCGCCCTGTTCGTCTGGGCCAGGATTTCCGTGATGCAGACGGGCGCAATCGCGACCGTCTCCTTCGTTGCCGGCGACTATGCCGCCGGCGTCTGGCCGGGCGGCCCCTCGCCCGCGCTCTGGGCAGGCCTCACCATCCTCGGCGTTACCCTTGCCAACTTGGCAAGCCTGGAGGCCGGCCGCCGAAGCCAGCAACTGTTCGTGTCGGTGGAACTTGTCGCCATCGCGGCCGTGATCGGCGCTGCCCTGTTCCTCGGGGCAACGGGGCAGGCCGCAACCCTTGAGGGCAGCGGCGAACCGGCTCCGGGCATCGGGCTAGGCCTCGCGTTCGTCTTCATCATGCTGGCCTATGGCGGCTGGAACGAGGCTGCCTATCTGTCGGCCGAAACCCGCGAAGGGCCCCGCGCGCTGGTGCGCGCGCTGGTGCTTGGTCTTGGCGGTGTCACCCTGCTCTACCTCGCGATCAACGCCGCCTTCCTGTTCACCCTGGGCCGCGAGGCGCTTGCCGGAACCCCGGCACCCGCAACGCTCCTGCTGGGTGCCGCCTTCGGGCCCTGGGCGGCCGCACTCGTGGGGGTCGCAGTGGTGGTGGCCGCGCTATCCACCATGAACGCAACCATCATCACCGGCGCGCGCGCCATGTGCGCGGC
>JBGTBK010000162.1:0-1659 GCA_041749355.1 Sandaracinobacter sp.
CTGGCACGGGCTGCTTGCGCCCGGCGACATCGCGCCACCCCGCCTGCACATCAGCCTCGGAACCGGACGGCAGCCGCCACAGCCGCTTCCCTCCGGCCCATGGCAGGCACGCGGACTGCTGCTTTGGGCCCACAATGGGCCCACCGAGACGGGCAGCGGCAGCGCCGATGCGCCCAGGCTCGAACGCGACGGGGCGTTCTGGACGCCGCTTGTGGCATGGGCCTTCCGTGGGTAAGACGCGTGCCATGACGTCATCCACTGCCTCGGCTCCGGGCTTTCGCGCCAGCAGCCGTCTGATTGCCGCTTCGCTCCTTGCCGTTTCGCTGGCGCTCACCGCCGGTTGCGCCCGCAATCGCAACAAACCCAAGCAGGATCAGGCCTACATCGCCCGCGATGTGGAGACGCTCTACACCATCGCCCGCGACACGTTGGACAAGGGCGACTACCGGCTGGCAGCCGCCATGTTCGACGAGGTGGAGCGTCAGCACCCCTATTCCGTCTGGGCCCGCCGTGCCCAGCTGATGGCCGCTTTCAGCTATTATGCGTCGCGCCAATATCCCGAGGCAATCCAGACCGGGCAGCGCTTCCTCAGCCTGCACCCCGGCAACCGAGATGCGCCCTATGCCTATTACATCATCGCGCTCAGCTATTACGAGCAGATCGCCGATGTCGCCCGCGACCAGAAGATCACGCAACAGGCACTGAACGCGCTGCAGGAACTTGTCCGCCGCTATCCCGAAACCCGCTATGCCGCCGACGCCCGGCTGAAGATCGACCTGGTGAACGACCATCTGGCCGGCAAGGAGCTCGACATCGGGCGCTTCTATGCCCGCAACCGGCAGTGGATCGCAGCCTCGGTGCGTTTCCGCAACGTGATCGACGAATATCAGACCACCAGCCACGTGCCCGAAGCCCTGTTCCGCCTGGTCGAGGCCAGCCTTGCGCTCGGGCTCCCCGAGGAAGCGCTGCGCAACGCCGCCGTGCTCAGCGCCAATTATCCGGGCTCCAAATGGTATGAGCGGTCCTATGCGCTGATGCGCCAGCACGCGCCCAACGCGACGGTCGATGGCCGGCCGGCTGGCGCTGCACCGGGGACGGGGGGAGCGCCCGCCCGCCCGGGCCTCTATCCCCGCCCTTGCTCGCCAGCCTCACGATCCGGGACCTGGTGCTGATCGAGCGCGTGTCGCTCGATCTCGACAGCGGCCTCCTCGTGCTGACGGGCGAAACCGGGGCCGGCAAGTCCATCCTTCTCGACGGCCTCGGCCTCGCGCTTGGCGAGCGGGCGGATGCAGCGATGGTGCGCAAGGGCGCGCAGCAGGCCAGCGCCACGGCTGCCTTTCATCTTCCCGCCGACCATGCAGCGCTTGCGCTTGCAGCCGCGAACGACATCGCCCTCGACACGCCCGGAGAGCTGGTGCTTCGGCGAACGCTGAAGGCCGATGGCGGCAGCCGGGCCCATGTGAACGACGTGCCGGTGTCGGCGACCCTGCTTCGCCAGCTCGGCCAGCTGCTTGTCGAGATCCACGGCCAGCATGATGAGCGCGGCCTGCTGAACCCGCGTGGGCACCTTGCCCTACTCGATGCCTTTGCCGGCCACGGGGCACAGGCCGCCGAAATGGCAGCGGCCCATTCCGCCTGGAAAGCGGCTGCCGCTGCCGT
>JBGTBK010000163.1:0-3961 GCA_041749355.1 Sandaracinobacter sp.
CCGGTCGAGATGTCCGCCCAGGCCAGCCCCGCCTCGTCCCCCTGCGGGAAGACCGCCAGCAGCCAGTTCGATCGCCGCCCCTCCAGCAGCCGCTCCTCGGTCAGCGTTCCCGGCGTGATCACCCGAACGATCGCGCGGGCGACAATCGATTTCGATCCCCGCGCCTTGGCCGCCGCCGGGTCCTCCGTCTGCTCGGCAATGGCCACCGCATGGCCGGCCTTCACCAGCCGCGCCACATAGGCCTCGTGGGAATGCACCGGCACCCCGCACATCGGCAGCGGCTGGCCCAGATGCTCGCCCCGGTGCGTCAGCGCGATGTCCAGCGCGCCGGCCGCAGTCGCAGCGTCCTCAAGGAACAGCTCATAGAAGTCGCCCATGCGGAACAGCAGCAGGGCATCCGGCACTTCGGCCTTCAGCCCCAGATACTGCACCATCATCGGGGTCGCCCCCCGCCTGCCCGAATCTGCAATCTCGGAAACTGGAATTGCCGCCGCCATGCCGACAGCCTATCAGCCACTGAGGGTCCGCGAGACAAGAGAGACATTGAACGGTGAGCGACAGCAGCAGAGACAGGCCAGTGTTCTCCGACCGGGAAGCCCTGCTCTTCCACTCGGCCAAGCGCCCCGGCAAGATCGAGATCATCGCCTCCAAGCCCATGGCGACCCAGCGCGACCTCAGCCTCGCCTATTCTCCCGGCGTCGCAGTCCCCGTCCTCGCCATCGCGGCAGACCCGGACACCGCCTATGATTACACCATCAAGGGCAACCTCGTCGCCGTCATCTCCAACGGCACCGCCATCCTCGGCCTCGGCAACCTCGGCGCACTCGCCTCCAAGCCCGTAATGGAAGGCAAGGCCGTCCTCTTCAAGCGCTTCGCCGACGTCGACTCCATCGACATCGAGCTCAAGACCGAAGACGTGACGCGCTTCATCGACGCCGTCGAACTGATGGAACCCAGCTTCGGCGGAATCAACCTCGAGGATATCAAGGCGCCCGAATGCTTCATCATCGAGGATGAACTCCGCGCCCGGATGAACATCCCCGTCTTCCACGACGACCAGCACGGCACCGCCATCATCACGGCGGCCGGCGTCATCAACGCCGCCCACCTCACCGGCCGAAACCTCAAGGATATCAAGGTCGTCGTCAACGGCGCCGGCGCTGCCTCCATCGCCTGCACCGAACTGGTGAAGGCGCTCGGCGTCCGCGCCGACAACGTCATCATGTGCGACAGCAAGGGCGTCATCTACCAGGGCCGCACCGAAGGCATGAACCAGTGGAAGGCCGCCCACGCCGCCGCCACCGACGCCCGCACGCTGGAAGAGGCAATGGCCGGCGCCGACGTCTTCCTCGGCCTCTCGGTCAAGGGCGCCGTCACCCGCGAAATGGTTGCCGGCATGGCCGACAACCCCATCATCTTCGCAATGGCGAACCCCGATCCCGAAATCCTCCCCGAAGAGGTGAAGGCCGTCCGCTCGGACGCCATCATCGCGACCGGCCGGTCCGACTATCCGAACCAGGTCAACAATGTGCTGGGCTTCCCCTACATCTTCCGCGGCGCGCTCGACGTGCGCGCAACCAAGATCAACGAGGAAATGAAGGTCGCAGCCGCCCACGCCATCGCGGCGCTGGCCCGGGAGAGCGTCCCCGACGAAGTCGCCGCTGCCTACGGCGGCAGCCACGTCTTCGGCCCCGACTATATCATACCCGCCCCCTTCGACCCCCGCCTCATCGAGCGCGTGCCCGCCGCCGTCGCCCAGGCCGCCATGGAGTCCGGAGTCGCCCGCAAGCCCATCTTCGACATGGAGGCCTACAAGCTCGAGCTCCGCGCCCGCCTCAACCCCTCCTCCTCCGCGCTCGCCGCCAGCTTCGAAGCCGCCCGCGCCAAGGCCAGCCGCGTCGTCTTTGCCGAAGGCGAACAGGAAACCGTGCTGCGCGCCGCCGTCTCCTTCCGCACCTCCGGCTACGGCCAGCCCCTCCTCGTCGGCCGCGAAGAACCCATCCTCGAAGGCTTCCGCCGCATCGGCGTCTCCGACCCCGAAAGCTACCCCATCCACAACAGCGCCAACTCGCCGCTGGTCCCCGCCATGGTCGAGCTGCTCTACGCCCGCCTCCAGCGCCAGGGCTATCTGAAGCGCGACGTCCAGCGCATGGTCAACAACGAGCGCAACGTTTTCGCCGCCCTCATGGTCGAGATGGGCGAGGCCGACGCCATGGTCTCGGGCGTCACGCGCCACTTCAACCAGGTCCTCTCCCAGGTCCGCCTCGCGATCGACCCCACCGAAGGCCACACCCCCTTCGGCTTCCACATCTTCGCCGGCCGCGCCGGCACCTTCCTGATCGGCGACACCACCGTCAACGAACGCCCCTCGGGCAAGCAGCTCGCCGACACGGCCGTGAAAATGGCAGGCGCCGCCCGCCGCCTCGGCATGGAACCGCGCGTCGCCTTCCTTTCCTACTCCAACTTCGGCAACCCGCCCGGCTCCTACCTCGGTGCCCTGCACGAAGCCGTCGCCATCCTCGACGAGCTCCGCCCCGGCTTCGAATATGAAGGCGAAATGTCGGTCGACGTCGCGCTGAACCGCGACCTCGCCAGCCTCTACCCCTTTGCCCGCCTCACCGGCCCTGCCAACGTCCTCGTCATGCCCGGCCTCCAGTCCGCCAACATCGCCGCCAAGCTGCTGAAGGAACTGGGCGGCGGCCGCGTCATCGGCCCCGTCCTCGTCAACATGTCCCGCTCGGTGCAGATCGCCCCCATGACATCCGGCGCCTCCGATCTCGTCACCCTCGCAGCGCTCGCTGCCGCCGGACTGGTCCAATAGCCATGCCCCCCATCCTCATGATCCACGGCATGTGGAGCCGCCCCTCCACCTTCGCCCAGCTACGCGCCGAGCTCGAACCGGCCGGCATCCGCTCGGCCGCCGTCACCCTCCCCCACCACGACGTCCCCCCCGGCGCGCCCGCTCCGGCCGCACTCGCCACCACCCGCCTCGCTGACTATGTCGCAGCCCTCGAACGCGACGCCGCAGACCTCGGCGAACCGCCCGTCATCCTCGGCCACTCCATGGGCGGCCTGCTCGCCCAGCTCCTATCGGTCCGCATCCAACCCCGTGGCATCATCCTGCTCGCCACCGCCCCGTCGGCCCAGGCCTCGTCCATTTCGGCCTCCTCACTCCGCACCATGTGGGGCGTCACCGGCAAATGGGGCTGGTGGCGCGAAGCCACCCTCCTCGACGACGAGAGCGCCCGATTCGGCGTCTACAACGGCGTCCCCGAAGCCGAAATCCGCCCAGCCCTCGCCGAACTCACCTGGGATTCCGGCCCCGTCCTCGCCCAGCTCGCAGCCCCCTTCCTCGATCCCGACAAGGGCGCAAAGGTCGACTATTCGCGCCTCACCATGCCCACCCTCATGATCGCCGGCCGCGAAGACCGCATCGTGCCCCCCGCCACCTCCCGCAAAACCGCCCGCCACCTCTCCGCCGCCGGCGCCCGCGTCGACTATGAGGAATGGCCAAACACCGGCCACTGGCTCTTCCACGACGCCACCCGCCCCCGCGTCGCCGCCGCCATCAGCCGCTTCATGGCCTCACTCAGCTAAGGCCTTGCCTCCGGCGGCCAGGGCTCTGCCCTGGACCCGGCAGGGACATGATGTCCCTGCACCCTCCAAAAATCCGTCATCCCAGCGAAAGCTGGGACCTCGTGCCGACGAAGAACTGCCTGCGGCGCGGACCCGCCCCCCGTTGACACCCCAACACCCCTAGCCCTAGCCTCCCCCAAGCCCGCCGCAGAGCAGGGCCCGGCGACACAGGGAATCCGAAGGCCAGTCACACCAGGCCATCGAGGGGGATACACATGCAACCATCCGTCAGCCGCCGCAGCCTGTTCGGAATCGCCGGCAGCACCGCCGCCCTCGCGCTCGCCCCCACAACCGCCCGCGCCGCAGCCACCACCACCAGCAACGC
>JBGTBK010000164.1:0-8618 GCA_041749355.1 Sandaracinobacter sp.
GCGCGGTCGCGCTTGCGGGCTGTGCCCGGCTTGTTGCGCTCGCGGGCGGCGGAGCCCCGCAATCTGTTGCTGCAGCGCAACAGGCCGCGCGTTACCCGCAGAACGGTCCACAGGCTTAACCTCGCCGCCTTCTGACTGTAACATAAACGTCATAAATGGCAGCCAATGCCCCAGAACCGGGCGGTTAATGCGACTGCTGCCCGATTCGTTCGTTTCAAGCACGCGCACCAGTTGCCAACCGGTCACATCAGGGTTCTGGCCGGCCTGCACTGCCAAGGGGGTAATTCGCAATGGCACTTCGGCTTTCTTCTCTCGTCTGGGCAGGTCTTCGCCTCGGCGCTTCGGCTTCCGTCCTCGCGCTGGCAGCGACATCGGCCTATGCTCAGGAAGTGACCGGCACGATCCGCGGTGACGTGCAGGACGAGAATGGCGCCCCGCTCGCCGGTGCGACGGTCACTGTCACCCACGTTCCGTCGGGCACGCGCTCGGTTCAGACCACGGACGCGTCGGGCAGCTTCTCGGCCCCCAACCTCCGCGTCGGCGGCCCGTTCGACGTGGCGGTGGCAGCGCCCGGCTTCGAAGGCGCGCAGGCAACCGTTCCGCAGATCCAGGCCGGCGTCCCGCAGCGGGTTGCCGTGGTTCTGGTGAGCGAAGGCGCCACCATCGAAGTCACGGCGGCCCGTGCGGCCTCGTCCATCGCAATCGCGACCGGCCCTGCCACCTCGCTGAATGCCCGCGAAATCACCACCGTTTCCAACATCGACCGTGACATCCGCAACCTGGCGGCGCGCGATCCGTTCGTGAACCTCGACCCCACCAATGGCGGCGCAATCTCGATCGCCGGTCAGAACAACCGCTTCAACCGCTTCTCGGTCGACGGTGTCGCCTTCGGCGACCCCTTCGGCCTCGAGGCCGGCGGCCTTGCCTCATCGCGCGGCGCGGTTCCACTGGATGCCATCGCCGAATTCACAGTGGAAACGGCTCCGGTCGACATCCAGCAGGGTGGCTTCCAGGGCGGCGCGATCAACGTGGTTCTGAAGTCGGGCGGCAACAGCTTCGACGTGAACGGCTTCTACACCTTCACCAACGACAATCTGGGCGGCACCAAGACCCGCGACCGCGTGGTGGACCGGACCTTCGAGAGCAAGGTCTATGGCGCGCAACTCACCGGCCCGATCATCAAGGACAAGCTGTTCTTCGCAGTGACCTGGGAGCGGCTGCGCGACCAGGTTCCTGCCGATGTCGGTATCGCTGGTGAAGGCTTTGCCAACGATGTGCCGAACCTGACCCGGGCGCAGGTGGACGAGATCAAGGGCATTGCCCAGAATGTGTACAACTTCGACACGCTCGACGTTGCCAGCAACGCCGAAGAAAGCGACGACCAGCTCGTCGCCAAGGTCGACTGGAACATCGCCGACGGCCACCGGGCTGCTTTCACCTACATCTACAACGAAGCGAGCCTGCTGGCCGGCCTCGGCAACTCGTCGACCTCGGCGAACACGCCGGCGCTCGCGCTGCAGTCCAACAACTACACCCAGGGTTCCAAGAACCATTATGGCGTGTTCCAGCTGAACTCGGAGTGGACCGAGAATTTCTCGACCCAGGCGCGGGTTTCCTACCATGACTATGAGCGTCTTCAGGTTCCGTTCGGCGCGCGGGAATTCGGCCAGTTCCAGGCCTGCACCGCGACCGACAACACGGGGCAGACCGGCAACGCGCTGTTTACATGCCCGACCGGAACCGCCCGCGTGATCTTCGGCCCCGACGTCAGCCGCCAGGCCAACGAGCTTGCTGTTCAGACTCTGGGCATTGAACTGCAGGCGCGCCTCACCGGCAACGGCCATGACGTGAAGTTCATTGCCGAGCGCCGCGGCCAGGACATCGACAACCTGTTCGCGCAGCGGGTTTCGGGCGATTGGTATTTCGACACGGTTGCCGATCTGCAAGCCCAGCGCGCCAACCGGCTGGACTATGCCAGCCCGATCCAGGGCGACATCGACACTGTTCGCGCGCAGTTTGCCAACAATGTCTATACCTTCGGCATCCAGGACACCTGGGAAGTGACCGAGGAGCTGACGGCGATCTTCGGCTTCCGCTATGATCTTTACGAGACCCCGGACCGGCCGCAGTTCAACCAGAGCTTCGTGAACCGGTTCGGCTTCACCAACACCAGCACGCTCAATGGCCGCGATGTGCTGCAGCCGCGCTTCGGCCTGAACTGGCGCCCTGACGACCGGCTGCGGATCCGTGCCTCGGCTGGTCTCTATGCCGGCGGCAACCCCAATGTCTGGATCTCGAACAGCTACTCGAACCCTGGCCCGACGCTTGGTCGCATCCAGGTGGAGCGCACCGGGATCGGCAATGCCATGGGCGGTGGTGACACCTTCCGGATCAGCGGAATCACCGGCCTGTCGCAGGCCGAGCAGAACCGGCTCGGCGAGCTGGCACTGAACGGTGTTACGGGTGGCACTGGCGTTCCGTCCGAGCTTGTGGGGCTGATCCAGTCGACTGGCTCCTCGCTGGCGCCGACCAACGCGCTCGATCCCAACTTCGAGATCCCGTCGCAGTGGCGGCTTTCGACCACCGTCGACTATGCTGCCAATCTGGGTGGCCTGGGCGATGACTGGCGCTTCTCGGGCTCGGTCATCTACTCGAAGGTGAAGGATGCGCTGACCTGGACCGACCTGCGCACGGTGCAGAACACGGTGCAGTCGACCCTGCCCGACGGCCGTGTCCGGCTGCACGGCCTGGCGGGCCCGACCTCGACCGACACCAACACCGACATTTTCCTGACCAACACCAGTCGGGGTTACAGCTGGAACCTGGCAGCCAGCATGGAGAAGGAGTGGGAGAACGGCATCTCGATCGGTGCGGCCTACACGCTGCAGCGGGTCAAGGACGTGAACCCGGGGACCTCCTCGGTTGCCTTCTCCAACTATTCGAACACCGTGTTCGGTGCTGCTGGCCAGAACGACAGCGCCTATGGAACGTCGAACTACCAGATCGACGACACCTGGCGTCTGCGCTTCGGCTATGACTCCGAAATCTTCGGGGACAACAGCACGCGCTTCGAACTGTTCTTCAACAGCCGGGCCGGCCAGCGCTACAGCCACACGATGTTCGAGACCGGCGGCGGTCGCTCGGCGATCTTCGGCGGAACGTCGCGCGGCAACTGGAACCTGCTCTATGTGCCGGACCTGTCGTCGGCGACTGCCGATCCGATCGTCCGCTACGCGACGCCGGAGACCTTCACGGCGCTGCAGACCTATGTCGACGAAAACGGTCTCGGCAAGTTCCAGGGCTCGATCGTTCCGAAAAACTATGGCCGCTCGCCCCGTTTCAACAAGCTGGACATGTCGATCCGGCAGGAACTGCCCTTCTTCGCCGGCGGCAAGTTCGAAGTCTTCGCCGACTTCGAGAATGTGCTGAACATGATCAACAAGGACTGGGGCTCGCTGCGCCAGGTCGGCTTCCCGTATCGCACCTCGGCTGTGAACGTGGCCTGCGAGACGGTCACGAACGGTGTCGGCACGCCGGTCACCAATGCCGGTCAGCGCTGCGATCGCTATGTCTACTCGAACGTGACCCAACCGAACGTCCAGCTGCAGACCAACCCGTCGCTGTGGCAGGTGCGTCTGGGCATCCGGCTCGGCTTCAACGGGTTCAACTTCCGCGATTGATCCTGAGAGAAGGTCAGACAGGGGGCGGCACCTTCGGGCGCCGCCCCTTTTCTTTTCGGCGCCGAGCGGATAGCAGGCGCTTCGCTTCACGGGCCCCCGTGGCGGAATTGGTAGACGCGTCCGACTCAAAATCGGATGTCGAAAGGCTTGCCGGTTCGAGTCCGGCCGGGGGTACCATCGTTTCGGGCAACGGATTGCGGCGCAATCCGCGACTCCGAAACGATGCGGACGGCGGGGTGGAGGGCGGCAGCCCGACGAACCCGTCCGACGACTCCGGCTTTGCCGGAGCTTTTTTCTTCTCCCCTCTGCCCCCTCCTCAGCGGACTCGCGGGCTCAGCCCGCGGCCGCTACCGCGCCTTGTCCAGCGCCTCGCGCAACGCGGCCAGCTTCGGCAGCAGCACCTCCACCAGCCCGTCCGGCATGGAATCGGTCGCAACAGCCATCGCCGGCCCCAGGCGGGCGAGGCACACCGAATGCACAGCAGCGCCCTCGGCTGTGAGAGAGACCAGCTTTGCGCGCCCGTCTGCCGGATCGGGGCGGATCGCCACATAGCCCTGCCGCTCCAGCCGGGCGAGCGTAGAGGTCATTGTCTGCTTGGTGACCTGGAAGGCGCGGGCGAGGCGCACCGGGGACCAGTCTCCACCGAGTCGGACGAGATGGTTGAGCAGGCCGAACTGGGCGAGCGAGAGGCCGCTGACGAGCGCGCTGTCCGCGATGGTGCGGCCGAGTTGGTCGAGGGTCCCGATCTCGGTGAAGAGCTGCCAGAGGCGCTGTTCGGAGGGGCTGAGCAAAGGCTTGTCCTTCGGGTTGCGGCGAGCTGGATTGGCATTGTTGTTGGCAGAAGGTTCGCCGCCTGACTTTTATGGTCAGGCATCGAACAAGTAGGATCGGCCTTTCAAGGCCGCCTGTCCAGATGTCTGATTGATCGCCCTGATGAGAGTCATTCGCAAAAATGGTTGGAAGGAATCCTTGCCTGCGCGCAAGGAGAGGCGCGGCGCATCAAGCGCCAGCGGAGACCGCCATGCGACGCCTTGCAAAGACGGGAAGCTACTGGATGCTGCACATCACGGTTGCGGTGACTGTCGCCTGGGCGCTGACTGGCAATCTGGCGGCGGCTCTTGCGATCGGGCTTCTGGAGCCGACCGTGCAAGCTTTCGTCTTCTACTTCCACGAAGTGATCTGGGACCGGAAGTTTCCAGGTGTGAAGGCAAACCTCGCAGCCGAAGTCTGACCCTGATTGCGCGAGCCCGTGCCGGGTGACAGGGTCCCGCAATGGACCAGAACCTGCCTTTCGATCGCCTGCGCGTTCCGGCCGGCACCATATTGTTCCGCGCCGGCGACCCCTGCCGGGGATTCGTCGATGTCCTGTCAGGACGAATTCGCGTTTCCCTAACTGCTCCGAACGGGCGGGACATCATCCTCTACCGTGTCGAGCCGGGTCAGGTCTGCCTGCAGACATTCAGTTGCCTGGTGGAAGGCCGGGCCTATGGCGCGGAAGGGGTTGCCGAAACCGATCTGGAGGCTGCGCTCATCAACCCGGGGAGCTTCAGCCGCATGCTGGCCGAGGACGCGGCGTTCCGAAGCCGTTTGATGCAGTCTGTTGCCGGGCGGTTCGGCGATTTCCTGCAGCTCGTCGAGGATGTCGCATTGAACGGCATGGAGGCACGTCTGGCCAAGGTGCTGCTCCGCCTCGCCGGGACAGGCACGGTCGTGCTCGCCACCCAGGACGCGCTGGCGCGGGAAGCAGGCTCTGCCCGCGAAGTGGTCAGCCGGCAGCTGGCCGGTTTGCGGCGGGCAGGGTTGGTCAGCAGCAGCAGGGGGCAAGTCCAGTTGCTGGATCGCCGCGCGCTGTCCCTGCTGGCAGGTGTCGCTGAGTGACCAAGTCACGGACGCCGCCGCGTGGTTATGGCATCAGGTGGCTGCGGCCCTCGATGCCGCAGCCGAAACAAGGAACAAGCACATGACCCGCAATGAAGGCACGGCCGACCGCACCCTGCGCGTGATCGCAGGGGTTGCCATTCTGTCCCTCTATTTCGTTGGGCCGCAGACGCCTTGGGCACTGCTGGGCCTTGTGCCGCTTCTGACAGGTCTTGTCGGCACCTGCCCGCTCTACAGCCTGATCGGAATGAACACCTGCCGGGTGGGCAAAGGCTGATCAGCCCTCCACGGTCCGGATCAGCGGCGTTCCCTCCAGGCTGCGCTGCACCGGGCATTTGGCAGCGACCTCGATCAGCTTGGCGTGCTGTTCGGCCGTGAGCTCGGGGCCGGTGAGCGTGATGGTCTTGGAAAAGACGTCCTGCCGCGCGCTGCTGGCACCTTCGCCACCCTTGCGGTGGGTCATCACGACCGACACATGTTCCAGCGGCCACTTCTGCTGGATTGCATACCAGCGGATCGTCATTGCGGTGCACTCGCCAAGCGCGGCCGTCAGCAGGTCGTAGGGGGCCGGCCCCAGATTGCCGCCGCCGAAGTCGACCGGCTCGTCGCCCGTCAGGCTGTGGCCCGACACCTCGATCGCGACCGAATAGGCGCTTGCGCCGGTTTCGCGCACATGCGCTGCAATGCTCTTTTCAGCCATGGTCACCCATTCCTGCGTCCCGAGAGATAGCGGTCAACTTCGGCCCTCAGCGGGCCGGCCAGCAGATACACCCCGATGATATTCGGGATCGCCATCAGGAAAAAGAGGCTGTCGATCAGGTCGACGATCTTTCCGAGATCCAGGATGGCGCTTAGCGGCAGCAGCGCACAGAATGCGATCTTGTAGGCAAGCGATTGCCAGCGCCCATGGCCTGCCAGATGCTGGAACCCCTCGCCGCCATAGAAGCCATAGGAAATGACGGTCGAGAAGGCGAACAGCAGAACCGCGACAGCAAGCACGGCCGGGAACCAGGGGGCGACGGTTGCAAAGGCGGCCGATGTCATCGCCACCCCTTCCAGCCCGCCGTTGGTGGCCGGGTTCCAGACCCCGGCAACCACGATGGTGAGCCCGGTGAGGGAGCAGATGAGCACAGTGTCGATGAAGGGCTCGAGCAGCGCGACCATGCCTTCGGAAGCCGGCTCGCGGGTTCTCGCCTGGGAATGGGCGACGACTGCAGTTCCGATTCCGGCCTCCGACGAGAAGACCGCGCGGCGCATGCCGGCAACGAAGGCGCCGATCAGGCCTCCGGTGATGCTGCTTGTCGCGAAGGCGGACCCCAGGATCAGGCCGATGGCATCGGGAATGGCGCCGGCGTTGGTTGCAAGAACCGCAACGCAGCCGCCGATGTAAATCAGCGCCATCACCGGCACCAGAAACGAGGTGACGCGCGCAATCCAGCGGATGGAGCCGAGGATCACAAGGGCGGCTGCAAGGGCGAAGACGATCCCATAGGCCAGCGCATCGATGCCGCCGAGCACGCCGGAGACCTGTGCATAGCTCTGGTTCACCTGGAAGGAGATGAGCGAGGAGGAGGCGAGCAGGAAGGCGTAGGTGAGGCCGAGAGACCGGCCGAGCCGGGGCCGGCCGATGCTGGCAAGGCCGTTCTTCAGCGTGAGGAAGGTGCCGCCGCGTACCCGGCCATCGGGAAGGGTGTCGCGGAACATCAGGCCAAGGGTGACCTCGGCGCACTTCAGGGCCATTGCGAAGAGTCCGATGACAAGCATCCAGAAGACTGCGCCGGGGCCACCGATCCCGACAGCGACAGCGACGCCGGCAATGTTGCCGAGCCCGACAGTGCCCGACAGGGCCGTGGTGAGGGCTGCGAACTGGCTGACTTCGCCCGGCGCCGTCGGGTCGTGGCGGCGACCGCGCAGCACCTGCCAGCCTTCGCTGAAGCCGCGGATCTGGGGGATGCGGAGCCACAGGGTGGCGAAAACCATTGCGACTGCGAGCCAGAGCACGACGATCTGGACTTCGACCCCGCCGATCGGAACGGCGTAGAAGACGGCAGCCGACAGGGCGTCGATTGCAGAATCGAGGCTACTCATCTGGTGGCTGGCTGAACGGCCGTGCCGGCCGTTGGTGCCGGATCCGAGCCGAGCGTTGCATCGATGCGGCCGAGCATCCACGGCATGAAGGGGTTGGAGCTGACGCGCACAAGCGCTGCCGGTGAGAGGCTCATCACACCATTCTCCCCGCGCACCGCCAGCGCGCCAAGTGCCACCCCCTGCGGATCGTCGGCGGCCGGCTCTGCGCCATACAGGCCGTCGGACAGCGGGAAGGGCAGGGCGACATGGCCGAGCGAGGTGAAGTCGCGGCGGTAGGCAATGCCGATTGCCTCGTCGGTCGAGCCCGTTTCGCCCGGCGCGAAGCTGCGCAGCACCGCCTGCGGGTCGCCGGGGCTTGCGTTGGTGATGACGCTCAGCCTGTAGGCCAGGGCCGACTTGGGCAGCAGCCCGTCGATCGCGCGCAGTGCCGAGGCGCGCACCAGCGGGCCGACGGTGGCCGCCCGGTTCACGTCGAACAACACGAGTTCCGAGCCATTGGCCGGCAGCTGGTCGTACAATGTGGTGACCACGGCCGGCGCGCTGACGGTGCTGTCGACGGCGGACTGGAAGGTCAGAACCGGGGGCAGCCGGTCCAGCCGGTTTTCGGCGCGGGCCTGTTCCAGCTTTTCGGTCAGGACCGTGGTCAGCCGGTGCGCCTCGGCGCCGGCGCGAACCGGGAAGCTGTTGTACTTGAACGGATTGTACTCCGGAATAATGTCCAGCCACGCAGCCTGGACAAAGGCCGGGAAGATCGCTGGCAGGCCTGCAAGCCCGGTGAAGCGGGCAAAGGGCGTGAGACCGATCATCGGCGAGACCAGCACCAGCCGGTCGGGTGCCCCAAGCGCGGGATCGTCGGTCGCGTCGAGCGCATGGGCGACTGCAAGCGCCCCGCCGTTCGAGTAGCCGACGATGTGCAGCGGCTTGCCCGGTGCTGCGCGTTTCGCTTCGCGCACGGCCAGGCGGGTTGCGGCC
>JBGTBK010000165.1:0-2732 GCA_041749355.1 Sandaracinobacter sp.
CCGGCCTTGGCCAGGCGCCCGCCCGCCAGGCGGCGCTGAAGGCCGGCCTCGACCTCGGCACCGCCTGCGTGACGCTGAACAAGATGTGCGGCTCGGGCATGAAGGCCGTGATGGACGCGCACGACGCGCTGAAAGCCGGCAGCGCCGACATCATTGCGGCCGGCGGCATGGAGAGCATGACCAACGCCCCCTATCTGCTGCCCAAGGCGCGCGGCGGCTATCGGATGGGCCATGGCCGGGTGATGGACCACATGTTCCTCGACGGCCTGGAAGACGCCTATGAACCCGGCCGCGCCATGGGCACCTTCGCGGAGGAATCCGCCCGCGCCTACCAGCTGACGCGCGAGGCGCAGGACGCCTATGCGCTGGAGTCGCTGTCCCGTGCTCAGGGCGCAATCGCCAGCGGCGCCTTCGCCGCCGAAATCACCCCCGTCGCCGTGAAGGGCGGCGAAGTGACCGTCGACGAGCAGCCCGGCAAGGCCCGGCCCGAGAAGATCCCGACCCTGAAGCCCGCCTTCGCCCCCGACGGCACGGTGACCGCCGCCAACGCCAGCTCCATCTCGGATGGCGCTGCCGCCCTGGTGCTGATGCGCCGCGAAACGGCGCAAGCGCGCGGCCTGACGCCGCTCGCCACCATTCTGGGCCACAGCGTCCATGCGCAAAAGCCGGCGCTGTTCACCACCGCCCCCGTCCCCGCCATGCAGAAACTGATGGGCAAGCTCGGCCTCAGCGTCGACGGCGTCGACCTGTTCGAGGTGAACGAGGCCTTCGCCGTCGTCTCCATGATCGCCATGCAGGAACTGGGCATCCCGCACGCGAAGCTCAACGTGAACGGCGGCGCGACGGCGCTGGGCCACCCGATCGGTGCGTCGGGCGCCCGCATTCTCGTCACCCTTATCCACGCCCTTCAGAAGCGCGGCGGCGGCACGGGCGTCGCGTCGCTCTGCATCGGCGGCGGGGAAGCGACGGCTTTGGCGATCCGGGTGCATTGAGCAGCCGTTGCAGCGCAACAAGCTGCTTTCGCGCGCACAGCCTTTCTGTATAGAGGGCCAAGGGAAATATCTCAGGCAGGGAAGCCTTAACGCATGAAGCTGGTCGTAGAGCGCGCCGCACTCCTGAAGGCGCTGGGCCATGTGCAGTCGGTCGTGGAGCGGCGGAACACCATTCCGATCCTCTCCAACGTCCTGCTCGCGGCCGACGGCCAGAGCGCCAAGCTGATGGCGACCGACCTTGACCTCCAGATCGTCGAGGATGTGCCGGCAACCGTCGAGGTGGCCGGTGCGACCACGGTTTCGGCCCACACCCTGTTCGACATCGTGCGCAAGCTGCCCGATGGCGCACAGGTCACGCTGGAAGCCGCCGGCGGCAAGGTCGCGGTCACTGCAGGCCGCGCCCGCTTCTCCTTGCAGACCCTCCCGCGCGAGGATTTTCCGGTCATCGGCGAAAGCGACCTGCCGGTCAGCTTCTCGCTGCCGGCCGAAACGCTTGTCACACTGATCGACAAGACGCGCTTTGCCATCTCCACCGAAGAGACGCGCTACTATCTGAACGGCATCTTCTTCCACGCGCCCGCCGGTGCGAACACGCTGCGCGCGGTCGCAACCGATGGCCACCGCCTCGCCCGGGTCGAAATCCCCCTGCCCGAGGGTGCGAGCGGAATGCCCGACATCATCATCCCGCGCAAATGCGTCGCCGAAGTCCGCAAGCTGCTCGACGAGCGCGGCGGCGATGTCGGCATCACCCTGTCGCCCTCCAAGATCCGCTTTGCCATCGGCCAGGCCGTCCTCACCTCCAAGCTGATCGACGGCACCTTCCCCGATTACAGCCGGGTGATCCCGACGGCTAACGACAAGCTCTTGAAGATCGACCCGGCAACGCTCGCCGAGGGTGTGGACCGCGTGACGGCGATCGCCAGCGAAAAGACCCGCGCGGTGAAGCTCAGCCTCGATCGCGACCGGGTGACGCTGTCGGTCACCAGCCCGGAAAACGGCACCGCGTCCGAGGACGTGCCGGCGGATTACTCGGCGGCCGGTTTCGATGTGGGCTTCAACAGCCGCTACCTCCTCGACATCCTGTCGCAGGTTGAAGGCGACCTGGTCGAAGTCCATATGGCAGACGCAGCCGCGCCCACGCTGATCCGGGAATCCGAAGGCTCCGAAGCGCTTTATGTGCTGATGCCGATGCGGGTCTGATCCGGCGGCCCTGCGTCAGCCGGAAGGACAGGTTTCGCAATGCCGATCAAGAAGCCAAAGCCGGTCAAGATCCCGCCGCCGTTTGCGCCGCTGGAGCAGTCGGACGACGACGACGCCCGGCGCCGGGCGCTGCTGATCAAGCGCGAACTCTCCCGCACGGAGGGTTTTTCCTGGAACCAGGAACAGCCTGGCTTCATCCGCCGCATCCGCGAGCAGCCGCTTTACAAGACCCTGTTCGCAATCTGCGCGATGGGCATGTCGGCGGGCCTCGTCTCCGCCTTCCTGTTCGCGATGGATGGCGGCATCGAAGTGCCCGAGCGGGTGATCTACGCCGAAAGCTGGCGCGGCGACCGCACCGCGCAGGAGGCAATCGACGAGCGCGAGGAAGCCATGGACGTGCTGCGCGCCCAGGTGGCCGAGAACCGCCGCGTGTATGAAGCCGAACAGGCGCGCCAGAAGGCACTCGCCGCCGAGCGCGCAGCCGCCCGCCAGGCAACCAGCTGAGCGTGGACAATGATGGCAGGCTGATGGCGGCAGCGC
>JBGTBK010000166.1:0-8313 GCA_041749355.1 Sandaracinobacter sp.
TGGGCCGCCATCATCAGGGCATGGCCCGGCACGTCCACGCCGCCGAGGCTCGGGTCGATGACCTGAGTGGGCTGCTGGGCTGCGACAGGGCTGGCACAGCAAGCCAGGGCAGCAGCAAGCAGGCACAGGGCGCGAACGGACATCGGGGGCCTTTGGCTTTGAGGCAATACCCCGAGAGGCTAGGCGGCCAGCGTCTCGCGTTCAAGGCACCAGGGGGCCAGCTCCTCGCGGACTTCGCCCGGCGTCAGGCCGAACTGCTCCAGCCGGTAGCGGTGGCGGGCATAGCCATGCTCGCTGGCGGCCCGGGCGACATAGTCTTCCATCGCAGCGCTGGCAGCCGGGGTGAGTTCGCGGCCGAGGAAGGCATAGACCCGCGCGATTGCGCCCCGCCAGTCTGCGCCAACTTCTGCGAAGCCCAGATCGATCTGGAGGCAGGCGGGGATGCGTTCGCGCGTGCGGGCAACGACATCGAGACGGTGGCGCGTCTTGTGCAGCCATTCGCGGCCCACCCAATGGGCATCCACATGGTCGGACTGGATGACCATCTGGTTCCAGGCGAGGCTGGCGCCCGAGGCGACCAGTTGCACAGGATCGCGGTGCAGGAAGATCAGCGGCGAATCGGGGAAGACGGCGTGAAGGGCCGCAATGTCCTGCATGTGCTGGGGCGTCTTCAGCACATAGGGGCGCGACGGGTCTTCGCCGGTGAACCAGCTGCGCATCTGAAGCAGGGTGCGCATCCGGCGGTAGGCGGGCGTCTGGTCGGTTGCCTCGCAATGGCGGGCAAAACTGGGCACCCGGCGCTGCGCCTCGATCATGGCGCTGGAGAGTGACTGGTCGAGAAGGCCGAGCTCCTCGTCGACTTCCAGCGGGCCGGTGGGGTGAACCTCCAGGATGGCGGGGTTGATGGAGGCAAGCAGCTTGAGCGCGCGGCTGACCTGCCCAATCCGAGGGTCTGCCTTGCCGGCGGCCCTTGCCGTGAAGCTGCGGGGCGATGGCACGGGGGCCTGCGCCTCGTACAGGCGGAGCGCGGTGAAGGCCGGGTCGCTTGCCAGCAGGCGCTGCATCCGGGTGGTGCCCGAGCGCATGGAGCCGACGACGATCACTGGCGGGACGAGTTCGATTCGGCTGATTTCGGGATGTTCGGCGAGGATCGCATCGAACCAGAGCCGTTCCTTCATCACCTTCAGCAGCGAGCCATGGGATACCAGGCGGCCGAAGTCGGTAAGGCGCGCTTCCTCGTGGAGGGAGGGCAGGAGAATTTCGAGCTGGCTGTCGAAGAAGGCGCGATCGCTGGTGTCGGCGGTGAGGCCGGTGTCCTTCTCGGCAATTGCGCGGAGGCGATCGGGGCACAGGTCGGCCGGCGGCAGGATGCCGCTCTGCCACGCGGAGCGCAGCGAGCCCATGAGAAATTTCAGGTGCAAGGGCCTGAAATGGCTGGCGGGCGGCAGGCCGGTCGTATCCATGATCGAGCCGACTGTTACGGCGGCATTGGGGCGGAGGAAAGGCGGCTGCCCGCATTTTGGCGGACGGCGTTGCAATATTGGCACTGTGCCCGCGCGCGGCTATGGGGCGTCCATGCGCATCCTCTTCTCCGCCGTCCTTGTCGCCGCCCTTGCCCACCTCGTTTCGGCCTGTGCCACCACCAAGGAAGCGCAGGTGCGTTCCGCGCTGCTTGATGCCGGCATGCCCGAGCCGATGGCGGTCTGCATGGCCGAGCCGCTTGGGCGCGACCTCAGCGTGTCACAGCTGCGGTCGCTGCAGCGGGTGGCCAATGTGGCCAACACCGCGCCTTCAAAGATGACGCAGCAGCAGGTGCTGAACATGCTGAAGCGCGACCTCGACCCCGAGACTGTCGGGGTCGTGGTGCGCGCGGGTGTGGGCTGCTTCGTCCGCGGCTAGCTGGCGCGGACCTAGCTGTAGCGGAACTCGGGCCCATCAAGGTCGATTGCCGGAAGCTCGCTGCGTTCTGCCCAATAATCCTGGTTGTGCATCCATTCCGGCTTGTCGCCGCGTTTGGGCAACAGGTGCATGCCGCGCATCAGATAGCCGGGGTTGAAGTTGTCCGCATCGATCCACGGGTGCAGCGGCATGTTGTGGTCCTCGGGGCGCAAAGCCACCTCCACCTTCGAGGCGCCCCTGGCTGACATCCCGTTCAGCAGGCGGGTCACGAAATCGCCCAGCAGATCGACCCTGAGAGTCCAGCTGGCGCGGAAATAGCCCATCACCCAAACGAGGTTCGGGACGCCCGTGAACATCATCCCCCGGTAGGTGACGGTGTCGGCGAAGTTGACCGCCTTGCCATCAACCGCGAAGTCGATGTCGCCGGTGATGCACAGGTCGAAGCCGGTTGCCGTCACGATCACGTCGGCTTCCAGCAGCTTGCCGGATTTCAACAGGATGCCCGCTTGCGTGAAGCGCTCGATATGGTCGGTGACCACGCTCGCCTTGCCGGCGGCCAGCCCCTGGAACAGGTCTCCGTCGGGCAGGAAGGCGAGGCGCTGCTGCCAGGGGCGATAGCTGGGGGTGAAGTGGGTGGCGATGTCGAAGTCCGGACCCAGATAGGCGCGGGCGGCCTCCAGCAGTTCCGCCTTCACCGTTTCGGGTTCCTCCATCGATCGGCGGGTGATCTCGGCCTGGTCGAACAGGATCGAGCGGCGGACGATGTCGTGCACGATCTCTTCGTCCACCTGCAGCTGCCGCAGCCGGTCTGCCAGCTCGTTGGAGTTGGGGTGGGGGTAGAAATAGGTTGGCGACCGCTGCAGCAGGGTGACGTGCGCGCATTTGCCGGCAATGGCCGGAACGAGCGTCGCAGCAGTTGCGCCCGAGCCGATCACGACGACCCGCTTGCCCGAAAGATCCAGATCCTCGGGCCATGTCTGCGGGTGGACGATGGGGCCCTTGAAGTCCGCCATGCCCGGCCATTCGGGCGTGTAGCCCCTGGAGTGGCGGTAATAGCCCTGGCACATCCAGACGAAGTTTGCGGTAACGGTGAAGGGTTCGCCATTCGCAATTCCGCGCACGGTCCAGCGCTTGTCGGCCGAGGACCAGGTCGCGCTTTCGATGTGATGGCCATAGCGGATGTGCCGGTCGATCCCGTTCTCGGCGATCACCTCGCCCATGTAGGACAGGATCTCGGCAGCCGTCGCAATCGGCGGGCCGACCCAGGGCTTGAAGCGGTAGCCGAATGTGTAGAGATCGGAATCCGAGCGGATGCCGGGATATCTGTGGGTTTCCCAGGTGCCACCGAAGGTCTGCTTCGATTCCAGGATCACATAGCTGCGATCGGGCGACTGGTTCTGCAGATGCCAGGCCGCACCGACACCGGATATGCCGGCGCCAACAATCAGCACGTCGAAGTCGGTCGCCTGCGCCACGCTTTGCGCGCGCTCTTCGGTCAAAGTGGCCATGCCTCACTCCCCATTCTTCAGGGCGCATGGTGACACAGGTGGGCGCCCGCGTCTTGATTCCGGTCAAGCGCCGGGGCTGCGCTTTTCGGGAGGTCTCAGCCTTCGGTGGCAATCACGGTGGTCGCCCGGCCCGACGACCCGCCGTTGAGGCCGCCATGGGTTGCAAGCACGGTGGTGCCCGGCCCGATCACGGCGCGCACGAGGCGGTTGAAGTCGTCGGGAATGGTGATTGCGCCGATGGCATTCCGGGCGTCGACCTGGCCCTTTTCGGTCTCGTGGCCCGGCAACGCCACATAGATCCACTGCGGATTCCCGTTGGAGTCGGTGCCCACATATTGCAGCGCGCGGGTGCCGATCTCGAAGCCGTCGGCGACCTTGATCTTGCTGCGGCCGATTTCCACCCCGTTGCGGAACACGAGGATGCGCTCGTTGTCGGTCGACAGCACGATCGTGACCGGGCCGGTGGGCGATTTCTCGGGCGTCCAGCGCCAGTCCTCGTCAGGCGCAAGCCGGCGCTTGGTCGGGTCGTCGGGAATGCCCTTTGGGGTGACGGGGGCGAGGAAGGCCTGCTGGTCAGCGACTTCGGGCGTCACGGCATCTTCGGTCACCACCACGGTCATGCCCATGCTGCTTGCCTCGAACAGCAGTTTCGAGAATTCCAGCGGAAGCCGGATGCAGCCGTGGCTTGCGGGATAGCCCGGCAGGTTGCCCGCGTGCAGCGCGATCCCGTCCCAGGTGAGGCGCTGCATGTAGGGCATGGGGGCATTGTTGTAGAGGTTGGACTTATGGTCCTTGTTCTTCTGCAGGATCGTGAAGACGCCCGTGGGTGTCTTGTGGCCGGCCTTGCCGGTAGAAACGGTGGAGGCGCCGATCCGGATTCCGTTGCGGTACACATAGGCGCGCTGGGTGGGGAGGTGGACGATCACCGTCATCGGGCCGGCTGGTGCCAGCTCCCCGTTCCAGATGAACTGGCCCGGCTTCAGCGCCATCACGTCGGTTTCGAAGGCGGCGGAGGTCTTTGCGCCCTGGGCAATCGCGTGCCCGGACAGGGCAAGCGAAAGGCCGAGCGAAACGGATGCAGCAAGAAGAATGGGTTTCACGGACAGGCCTCGGCTGATTGCGTGCGCCGGGACTTAGGCGATGGCGCACCGATGCTCAACCATGGTGGCCCACCCTGGAGGGCCTGCCTCAGGGCTGGTTGTACCGGCGCGCCTTTGCCCGGAGCCGGACCGGCGCGGGCCTGTTCTGTTCCCGGCGGCGCTCCTTCGCGGCAAGGCCAAGGACCGCAATTGCGGACAGGCCCAGCACAGCAAGGCCGGCAAAGGCCACGTCGTCAGAGGCAAGGCCGGTGTCGGCCTGGGCGGCAGCTGCTCCGGTCAGCAGCGGCAAGGTTGCTAGCAGTCTGGTCGGCATCGAAACTCTCCCGCAGACCCCCTGTTCGGGTCGGCACGAGAGAGCGTTCAATTTGCGTGCCAACCTCGGCCGGAAGGGCTGCGCCCGCGCGATCAAGCCGGACTGTCAAAATCACCGACAGGCGTTACGATTGTTAAGGTTTACAGGACGTCACAATGGCAAAGGGCGGAGCCTGCGGCCCCGCCCTTCCCTCGCGCCGAAACGGCGCCCCATTGGTTGCTCGGCAGCTAGTGCGCCAGGCCCTTCACGATGTCGTCGGTCATCTTCTTGGCATCGCCCAGAAGCATCATCGTGTTGTCCATGTAGAAGACGTCGTTGTCGACACCGGCATAGCCGACCCCGCCCATCGAGCGCTTGATGAACAGCACGGTCTTGGCCTTCCAGACTTCCAGCACCGGCATGCCGTAGATGGGGCTGGTCTTGTCGGTCTGGGCGGCCGGGTTGGTCACGTCGTTGGCGCCGATGATGAAGGCGACATCGGCCTGGGCGAACTCGGAGTTGATGTCCTCCAGCTCGAACACTTCATCATAGGGCACGTTTGCTTCGGCCAGCAGCACGTTCATGTGCCCGGGCATCCGGCCGGCGACCGGGTGGATGGCGTATTTCACTTCCACGCCTTCGCGCTTCAGCACGTCGCCCATTTCGCGCAGCGTGTGCTGCGCCTGGGAAACCGCCATGCCGTAGCCCGGCACGATGATGATCTTCTCGGCATTTTTCAGGATGAAGCCGGCGTCGTCGGCCGAGCCGCGCTTCCACGGCCGCTCGACGGCGGGGCCGCCGGCGCCGGCAGAGGCTTCGGCCCCGAAGCCGCCGGCGATGACCGAGATGAAGCTGCGGTTCATCGCCTTGCACATGATGTAGGAGAGGATCGCGCCCGACGAGCCGACGAGTGCGCCGGTGATGATCATCGCGGAGTTGCCCAGCGTGAAGCCCATGGCAGCGGCAGCCCAGCCGGAATAGCTGTTCAGCATGGAGACGACGACCGGCATGTCGGCGCCGCCGATCGGGATGATCAGCAGGAAGCCGATTGCGAAGCTGAGCAGCAGGATCGCCCAGAACAGCATCGGCGTGTTGGCGCTGAAGATGGCGACCATCACCAGGATGCCGGCAAGCACGCCCAGGTTGATCACGTGGCGGCCCGGCAGCAGGATCGGAGCGCCGCTCATGTTGCCGTTCAGCTTAAGGAAGGCGATGACCGAGCCGGAGAAGGTGATGGCGCCGATTGCGACGCCAAGGCCAAGCTCGATAAGGCTCGCCTTCTGGATGTCGGTGCCGTCGGCCGTCAGGATGCCGAACGCCCCGGGCGCCAGGTAGGCCGCAACGCCCACCAGAACGGCGGCCAGGCCGACGAGGCTGTGAAATCCGGCAACCAGCTGGGGCATTGCCGTCATCGCGATCTTGCGGGCAACGACAAGGCCGAAGGCGCCGCCGATTGCCACTGCAATCGCGATCTCGACGATGCTGGCGAACTCAAGCTTGACGATGGTGGTGACCACCGCGATCAGCATGCCCGCCATGCCATAGCGGTTGCCCGACCGGCTGGTTTCCGGGCTGGAAAGGCCGCGCAGCGCGAGGATGAAAAGGACGCCCGCCACGAGATAGGCGAACATCGCCCAGGGCGGAACAACGGTGGCCGTGTTCATGGCAGCGGTTGCAGGATCGATCGCCATTGCCCCTCAGCCCTTCTTCTCTTTTTTCTTGTACATCGCGAGCATTCGCTCGGTGACGGCAAAGCCGCCGAAGATGTTCACGGAGGCCAGGACGACGGCGGCGAGGCCGAGCCACTTGGCGGCAGGGGCCCCTGTGGCGGCGGCCGCGATCAGCGCGCCGACGATGATCACCGACGAGATGGCGTTGGTGACCGCCATCAGCGGCGTGTGCAGCGCCGGCGTGACCGACCAGACGACATAATAGCCGACAAAACAGGCCAGCACGAAGATGGAGAGGATCGAGATGAAGTCCATGATTGGTTACCTCGGAATCATGATCGGAGTGTAAGTCGTCGTGACTACTACGCTGAAGGGCTGTGGCGGAATTGACGTGCTCACCTGCACAAGCATCTTCCCCTCCTTCTCAGCAATCGCGGTGAACTGCGCACCCATCACTGAGACCTCTTTCGGCATTTCGCTGGATCGAAAGGATGCCGGTGTCGTTAACTCGCCCATTTCGGCATCACGCCCGAATACGATCATAAAGTTCTCGCGCGCATAGATGTTGAAAAAGTTGCGACGCTGGATGCCCACGAAGAACGGCGTACGAATGGTGGCAGGATCAACATCCCGGTAGGGCACCACGACCGAAAGAAGGTGCAGGTCGGCCGGTTCCTTTACGCCAAACAACCCGACGAGGCTCTTGGATCGAGTGCTTGTCGTGGCGTTCGGCATTGGCCCGCTGATGATCGGAAGCCCTGGCACCACGCTCGCGCGCCAGAACACGGCTTCGAATGCTCCATCAGCATCCTTGTCGACGAAGCAAGGCAGAAAGCGTTGCGACAACTTCGCACTCTCGTTGGGTGCGACGCAACCAACTACGGCTTCCCCTCCCGAAATGCCGATGAGTTGAGTTCCAGCGACGGGGCGCTCCATTCCCTGCACCAGAGGCGGAGTTTTGGAGGGCAACTGCGCATCTGTGCCTAGTTCATAGAGCTTTGTCGGCACCAGTGGCTGCTTCAGCACCCAGTCCTTTGCTGCCAGCGCCTGCTGCCCCTCCGGCACAGGAGCCGGCTGCACGACGTAGATGGTGCGAAGGTCCTGCGCATAGGCCGCTGCGGGCAACCAAGCCGGCATGGCAAGCAGCAAGCAGGCAAGCAAATGCAGATGGGACAGTGCGCCCCTCATCCCTGCAGCGCCGGATGCACGATGGCCCCGCCCTGCGTCACGCGGATCGCCTTCACGATCTCGTCGTCGTCGGGGAGGTTCAGCGACTTCGCTTCCTTGTCCCAGAAGGTCGTCACGAAGGTGAGAAGGTTGCGGGCGAACAGCGCCGAGGCGTCGGTCGCAAGCCGGCTGGGGTAGTTGGAGAAGCCAAGGATGATGACTCCATTGTCGTTCACGACGCGCTCGTCGGGCTTCGAGCCCTCGACGTTTCCGCCCTGCACCACGCTCATGTCGACGATCACGCTGCCCGGCTTCATGGTGGCGACCTGGGCTGCCGTGACCAGCCGCGGCGCGGGGCGGCCGGGGATCAGGGCGGTGGTGATCACGATGTCCTGCTTGGCGATGGTTTCGGAAACCAGCGCGGCCTGCTTGGCCTTGTAGGCGTCGGACATTTCCTTGGCGTAGCCGCCCGACGTTTCGGCGGCCTTGGTTTCCTCGTCCTCGATGAAGATGGGCTTGCCGCCCAGCGACAGGATCTGCTCCTTGGTGGCCAGCCGCACGTCGGTCGCGGACACCACGGCGCCCAGGCGCCGGGCGGTCGCGATTGCCTGCAGGCCGGCGACGCCGACGCCCATGATGAAGGCGCGGGCCGCCGAGATGGTGCCGGCGGCCGTCAT